>QHOP01000433.1 GCA_003219345.1 Verrucomicrobiota bacterium | reverse complement strand
GACGTGAGGAGGCGGACTCTGTTTCGGAAAATTCAATCGCACCCTCACGCCGGCGGCCAGGGGAATTTTGGATTGCTGCGGAGCGGCTGCCAATGCTTCAAGCTGTTTATCAGGATTCGTCCGTTGAGCCGCCGATTGTTCCGCCAGAGCCGGAGTTGAAGCGGCCATGGGAACGCCACGAAGCGATCCGCGAATTGGTCCGCGGGCGAATGGAGGTTGTCGGGCCCGCCACCGCGCGCGCCCTGGCCGAGTTCTTCCTGTTGTCGCAAACGGATATCGACGCCGCGTTGTTGGCTTTGGAAGCAGAGGGCTTCGTTCTACGCGGACGTTTTCATCCGAACGCAACAGAACTTGAATGGTGCGACCGCCGGCTGCTGGCCCGGATTCATCGGTTGACGATCAACCGGCTGCGCGCGGAGATTCAGCCGGTATCCCTGGCGGATTTTCAACGCTTCCTGCTCGCGTGGCAGCGCGTTGATGCCGGGCATCGCGCCGAAGGACCGGAGGGAGTTGAGGCGGTGCTCGAATTGCTCGACGGCTATGAGCTGCCTGCGGCGGCGTGGGAGCCGGAGGTGCTCGCTCTCCGGGTGAAAGAATACGCACCACCATGGCTCGATCGCCTTTGCTTCACCGGGAGGATCGGTTGGGGACGTTTGGTGCCTCCGCAAAACCAGAAGGCTCGAGCGTTCACGCCGCTGCGGTCAAGCCCTGTATCCCTCTTCGCGCGCGAAAACCTGGCGGATTGGCGTGAATTGTCCGACGCGAAGGGGCCGCCGGAACTGTTGCCCGACACGGAGCAGGTGTTGAAAACGCTGTCGCAAGCCGGCGCTTTGTTTTTTAAAGAAATCGTTCGGCAGACCGGTCTGCTGCCCTCGCGGGTCGAGCAGGCGCTGGGTGAACTGGTGGCGCAGGGGTGGGTGACCGCCGACAGTTTTGAAGGTTTGCGAGCGTTGCTGATTCCTTCGGAAAAACGGGAGCGATTCGCTGATGTCGAGCGCCCGCGGCGGCACAGAACGGTGACGAGCGTTGAATTTGCCGGGCGATGGTCGTTGCTGCGAACGCCGGAATCCAACGCCGGCCAGGCCGGATTAACGCAGAAGGCCGAAGGCGGAACGCGGAATGAAGCCGGGAGCCTCCTCACGTCGGCCGCTACGAGGGAGAAGGCCATCGAAACTTACGCGGGCGTTTTGCTGCGTCGTTACGGGATCGTATTCCGCCGGTTGCTGGAAAAGGAATCGTTGAAGGTCTCGTGGTTTGAGTTGGGGCGCGTTTATCGTCGACTCGAAGCGCGCGGCGAAATTCGGGGCGGACATTTTGCGAGCGGTGTAAGCGGCGAACAGTTTGCTTTGCCTGAAGCCGTCGGCCTGTTGCGTTCCACTCGGAAAACAAAACCGACCGGAGAGTTGATCGCGCTGAGCGCGGCTGATCCGTTGAATCTGGTCGGTATCCTCACGCCCGGTCCGCGGATAACGGCCATCGCCGCGAACCGCGTTCTTCTGCGTGACGGAGTGCCGATTGCCGCGTTGGAGGCCGGTCAAATCGTAAAATTGGACGCAGGCGCCGGTGAAGCGGGCGACCGCGTGATCGAACACGCGCTGATGGTTGGCAAATTGCCGGCTGCGCTTCGGCCTTACTACGCGTAGGGAGGAGAGGCGCGGCGGAGCCGAGCACGCTGTTTTTATCACCGCCGAAATGTGAGAAAAGGGCTTGCACAATAACGGAGTGAGTCCATTATTAACGCGTTGCCTGGATCGCGGGGTGGAGCAGCCCGGTAGCTCGTCAGGCTCATAACCTGAAGGCCGCAGGTTCAAATCCTGCCCCCGCAACCAATTTTATGGGCGTGTTTCCAAGCAGTTGGGAACACGCCCGCTGCTTCCTAGACAATTCTTCCGTCAGATTTCTCACCCGGCCTGCGAAACATTCCCGTTCTTTTTTACATGGGCGTGAAGCGAAAGCTTCCCTCCTTCGTCGCGCCTTGCCAGCCGCCCGCCAGAGCACAGCGCACCCATTCGCTATTTATGAGATGGGTTCTTGGCACCCACCGGTTGGGCACGTTGGGAAACGAGCGCCAGGTCGGAAAGGACGTCGGTCATACAGGCATAACGCTGATGTAATGCACGTCCCATTGCTGCTTCGCAAACTGTCACCAACCCGCGTGGTGCTCGAGGATTCACCTCCAGAATTCGCGGCGGAGGCCCGGCAAGGACTTGTTTCACCACCTCGTTCTTGGTATTTCCGCTATACGGCGGCCCGCCGGTAAGCATTTCGTAAAGCAAAGCTCCGAAGGAGTAAATATCACAGCGGGTGTCCTCCGCTTCACCACGAGCTACCGCCGGAGACATATAAGGCGCCGTGCCTTCACCTTTGGCCCGCCCGAAATCAATCACTGCGTCGTTGAAAAATGTCCGTGCCAGTCCGAAATCAGCCAGAAATGTCCGCCCGTCCGCATTCAACAAAACGTTAGCAGGCTTGAGATCACGATGCGTGATCCCCTGCCTGTGGGCGTAATCCAATGCCCCGGCGATCTGGTGGACACTCTTCAGTATCAGATCGGCGGCCAGAGGTTTTCCTCGTTGGGTCCAATGGGCAAGATTGCCACCCTCAATATAGGGTACAACCAAGTACGGCCGCTGCGAATTCTCGGAGATTGAAATCACTTGAAGGATGTTGGGGTGCTCCAAATGGCGCATGAGTCTGGCTTCGTGATTAAAGCAGGCCAACGCGCACGGGTCGTTCAGTAAATCGGGCTTAAGCACTTTGATGGCCACCAGATCCGAAGCAGCCTCCCGTCCTTTTGCCGCTCTACTGCACGATTCCACCTCTGTTGATTCAACCGGAACCTGAGCTGCGGCCTTTGCACGCGCACGTTGGGCGCCCGCTGTTACGGGTCGGACTGGCGTCTTCTTTTCTGCCCGTGCCAGGCAGGCAATATCCGAAGCGAGGGGCAGCCGACCTTTTGGGGTGCCTGGCGATCGTGAGTCGCGCCCCAGAAAGACCACTCCCATTCCGCCGGCTCCAATGACTCGCAGGACATGAAAGTGGTCGATCTTCCCCAGTGAGCCTGGCCGCGGAGGTGGTCCTAGTAAAGACCGGGCCAGCGCGCAATCAAGCGAGCCGTTGAAGCTCGATTGAGGTGGCAGTCTCTGTGAAATGTGGCCGCTTGTGTCTTCTTTGTTCACTTTCCCCGTAATGAATTGATCCTCATTCAAACAGGTAAGCTTGCAATTGACAAGCGCGAAAAGCGGCGCGCGCGGCAAGCGGGGACCGCTTTGCCGATTGGGTTCGCTTGTTCGGATTGCAGATTCTTGCAACATGCCATCGAGGGCTGCATCATCATCCGCCAGTCGTAACTCCTGAGTGCGCTGACATCAAATCGTTCCGCGCCGGGCAAGAAACTGGCGTCCCTCCTTGAAAGTAGCCTTGGTCTCTTCGTCCACCCAGGAAAGGTTCAATACCCAATCCACTCCTTCCTGCAAGTCCTGGTCGCTCAACCGGGTGATTTTCTGCCCGCACCTAAGCCAGGCAGCAACGATACTCAGGTAGTAAATGACCGCGGCCACTTCGCCCGGCAGGTGGCTGTCCGGGTGGTCGCGGTTGCATTTGGCGTAGTCTTTGATGAGCTTCAGCAGATCAATCGGCGGGTGCGGATGACGAAGAAGATCGGCGAAACTTTGGATCTTCAGGAGTTCGGCCTGCGCAAGCGCCTTTACGAGATGCGGAACCGCCGGACCCGCATGCTCGAGATCGATGCGAAGAGGTGCGCTGAGTTGGTGGCGGAGGATTTCGCCAAACTCTTCAGGCCGCCAGGTTCGCTGGCTCTCGATTTGCAGCAACTTCCCCCACCGCTGCGGAGCGCTCTTTGAAGGTTCGTGAGTGGAGTCCACCGTATCGAACAGTCCGTAACGATGCGGCAATTTCCCTTCGACTACACACACACAACGGACGTGCGCCGCTCGAGATTCGGCATTATCCTCTTCTACACCTCTGGGACCTGCATCTTGCGCGGCCGGTGCCATAAGTCTGGTCCAGGACTGCGGGAACCCTCCTCCACAAACGCGGCCCGGCCTGCTTTATTCGGCCCAAAGCTGAAATCAGCAGGTCCGACAAAGGATCGCTTTCCACTGCTCGATCTCCACGTCGATCTCATGCTCGCTTCGCGCATATTCACCGATCATCGAACGTAACACGCGCATGAACATGCGCTTACTGGTGGCCAGTGCGTTGTACGCCTGCGCGGGTGATTCGAATCCAAACCGGCGAACCAGTTCGTCATAACGCAGGGGCTGTGCATTATCGAGCAACGGCTTGAGCACCCGGCAGTCGAACAGATCCCAGAAATCCTGGCGCCCTTTGTCGAGGCACTCGGCCTGCATCCTCTTTAACGCCTCCGTCATGATCGTTCGCGCCCACGCAGTGTCGAAGTCGTCGGAAAACTCACCGGCTGCGCGGGAACCTTCGAATTCCTTCAATTCATCCAGCGAGACAAAGCCGTTTTTCGGTGATCGCCTCTTGGTCTGCTGCCGACGGAACTCGTTGCACACGAAATGGTCGAGAGAACCAAGCAGGAAGGTTCGAAACCGGCCTCGGGTACAGTCGGCGTGGGCAATCAATTCACTGGCCAGCACTCGGTCCAGGATGAAAGCCTGCAGCAGATCTTCCGCCTGGTCACGGTGCAGACGGAATTTGGCGATTAAATGGCAGACCAGCGGCTCAAGGTATTTCCGAAGCAGTGACTCCAGCGCCACCTCCCCCGCTTCCTGGCCAGGCTGACCTGCCTCCCTGACCGACGACCAGCACGTGGATGGAAAAGTACGTAGGCTGCGAGGGGTGATTTCTTTCATATCGGGATCGTCGGTCGGTCGGTCGAGGAGATCACAACAGGATTCCGGGAGAATGTGAAGCAAAATCTTTCGATTTCGATTTCGGGGGGCGCAACTCAGCACCACCACTAAGCTGATGTGACACACGTTTCCCCTCACCCGGCCTGAACGCCACCCTCTCCCCATCAGATGGGGAGAGGGCCAGGGTGAGGGGTCTTCGGAAATCTTGCACACCGGACTCGATCTGGTGGCGGTGCCAAGCCGTTTTCGGGCCGGTGCTCCGGCCAGGCATGACTCGTTCGGCGAGCGCCGATCAGGCAAAACCGGACAGAAGGCGTTGTGGATGAATCCAGCCATTGCCTGCGAATCGCGAGAAGCAGGTTCGAGCCGCGTGGAATCGATGTCCCGATTGTGATTAGAGATGTCCCAAGGCGGGATAGAATTGCGCCTATTCGCTGCCTAAGATTACCCGGGTAAATTGATATCAGGGTACCAAACACACATGCTTCTTCTGAGATACTTCAACCAAGTCGGAATCTGCCCCAATGTGGTGCTGGCGGTGTGCTTGCTCACCAGACTGGTGACTACGACGGCAAACGCAAACCTGATCGTCAATGCCAGCTTCGAGGACCCCGGCACAGCGGCTTTCTCTTCTGGTGCCATTATTAACGGTTGGTGTCCGATCGCCGGCGCCGGTGCTCGTGTATGGAACATCAATGATTTACCTTTGACTTTCTGGACGGCGGGCGCGCCCGACGGTGTGCCTCCCCATGTACGGCAGACTTTCAGTGCAGCCGTTTTACCAGGTGTCACCTCTACGTTCAGCGGTTATGTCGGGCACCCTGTCGGGTACGGGGGAACGTTCGTTCCTCCGACGATATACGTCGTTGCGCCGGTTCTAGGAACAGGGCCGGAAGGTAAACTCGATAGCTTCAGGGAAAGTTGGACAGGAGATGTCCTGCATGCCGGCATGGCTCAGATTGCATTCGACATCCTCTCTTTTTTTCCCGGACCTGCGACGATGATCGCCGGCGCCTTGTTGCTGCTCCCATTTGGGGCGAGTACCGTGTGGATTATGCGCAAGAACCGCACGGCATAATCGTTGCGCAAGCCGAATTTTCAAACCCCTATCCACTGGCCGGCCGATCCTCAAGACCGCCGTTTGAATCCACACAACGAAGACGCCGCGAAGTGACTTTGCGGCCGGGCTTCTTTGCTGTTGAACGGTTAAGCAAAGAAGGCCGACCTGATTGGTCGGCCTCTGCGCCGGGGAGAGATTGATAACAATGACGCTAAGTGGGGAGGACGGGAAAGCGGCGAAGTCGGAGATCAGACGTCGGGAGAAAAAGGAGAGGATGAATCGCGGTCGGATGGACACAAGTGCAACCTGAAGGTTGCGGCTACATTGTCTTTAAAGGTACTGTTCTTCGAGTTTGGTGTGCGGGACCTGCGCCCGCCCGACGTCAAACAGGGCGTATAATCCGGGACGGCCGCTTTCAATAATAGCTTGAGCTGATCTGCCTCGGCCAGATGCAGGTTGTTGCGCAGCTTCTGCAGCGTCCAGCGGATCTGAGCCAGATCGAGGGGTTCCGATATGAAACGGCAGATCTTCGGGTGCGTGGTGGGCACGAAGTTCTCTCCTCTGTGAGTGATTTCCTCAAACAGCTTCTCGCCCGGTCGGACGCCGATGAATTCGATCTGGATGTCTTCGTCCGGTTTGAGGCCGCTCAGTTCGATCATCTGTCGCGCCAGATCGACGATCCGGACGGGCTTGCCCATGTCCAGGACGAAAATCTCCCCACCGACGCCTTGGGCGGCACTCTGGAGGACGAGCATGGACGCTTCCGGAATGGTCATAAAATACCGCGTCATCTCCGGGTGAGTCACTTTCACGGGACCGCCCTCCGCGATTTGCTTTTGGAACAAAGGAATGACACTGCCGGACGATCCGAGGACGTTGCCGAAACGGACGGCCATGAATTTCGTTTGATTGGGGTGCGCAGCACCCAGCGCCTGGACGTACATCTCCGCCAATCGTTTGGTGGAGCCCATCACACTGGTCGGATTGATCGCCTTGTCCGAAGAGATCAGGATGAACCGATCCGCGCCGGATTCGAGGGCCAGGTCGGCAAGTTGGGCCGTGCCCAGGCTGTTATTCTTCACCGCTTCGCCAGGCTGATACTCCATCATCGGCACGTGCTTGTGGGCCGCGGCATGAAAAATCACTTCCGGGTGAAAATCCGAAAAGATCTGCTCCATGCGCTCACGATCCAGGATGTCGCCGACAACGGGCGCGATCCGCCTGCCATGCCCCAGCCCAATCAACTCCTGTTCGATCTGGAACACGCTCGGTTCAGACCGATCGACCAGGAGCAGACATTCGGGACGACAGGTGGCGATCTGCCGGCAAAGCTCGCTGCCGATGCTGCCGCCGGCGCCGGTCACCAGGACCACCCGATCCCGCAGGGCGCTTCGAATGGTCTCGGTCTCCAATTCGACCCGCTCCCGTCCGAGCAAGTCCTGGACTTCGACATTCCTCAATTGACTTACTCTGACTTGTCCCAAGGCCAATTGGTCCAGCGAGGGGACCGTTTTGCAGGGCAAACGGGCTTCGCGCAGGATGCGAACGATCTCTGCCACGCGCCTGGCCGGAGCAGAGGGCATCGCTATGATGGCTTCGTGAATTTCCAGTTTTCCAATCGTATCCCGCAGTTGTTCCGGTGGGCCAAGGACCGGGATGTCATGCACGCGCGAGTTCCATTTTCGCTTGTCGTCGTCAAAGAACGCGACTGGGACCAGACCATAGCCGCGTTTGAGCGTCAATTCATGGGCCAGCACCGCCCCGGCATCGCCTGCCCCAATGATGCCCACGCGCCGCCGTTGCCGGCCGCTCCGCTGACTCGAGACGGTAACCGACTCTCGAAACGTGCGCAGGGCCAGACGGACACCGGTTAATCCCACCAGGCAGACCACGAAATCCAACGCAATCACGCCTCGCGGTGGCGCGAATCCCGCTCCCCCCACACCCCGGACGATCACCGCAATGACCGAACTCAAGGTCAGCGCGTGGAACATGCGCGCCAGATCCGGCGTGCTGAAATAGCCGAGCAGCGGCGTCAGTTGATGGAACAGTCCCAGGAGAATCAACTGCAACGGAACCAGCCAGAGCAGGACGAAATACCTCTCCTGCTGGGAAGCGGGATCCACCATGAAATCGAAGCGCAGTTCGTAGGCCAGCCAAAGGCTGGCGGCAAGTTCAGACGCATACAGCAGGAGCAGCACCAGCAAGCGCTTCAGCGGCGACAGGTCTAAGCGGAATTTTTTCATCAAGGAAAGAGCCTGGGCGGGCGGCTCAGATCTCCAAAGGTTTCAGCACCGGCCAGCCGGAAGCGAAGGTGACTTTCACCGCCAAACGTTTCAGCATTTCGCGGATTTCCTGAAGCCGCTTCGGGTCCTCTTCAGGCAGCGCCACGATTACCTCGTCAATTTTCAACTGCGATTGTGCGTTGAGCAGGCATTCCGGCATTCCGGCCACCGGGATGTCGTGCGGCCGGGTGTGCCAGGTGCGCGGATTGTCGTCGAAGAAAGCGACCACGCGCCGGGAGGCGGTTTTGCTCCGGGCGAAATCAAGCGCCAGATTGGTTGCCAGCTCGCCCGTGCCAATGATGGCCACACGCCGCACCGTGTCCCGGTACGCTGGTTTTGACGAGTGCTCGCGCAGAAATCGAAAGGCCATGCGGACACCGCACAGGGCAAAGAACGAGAGGAAGAAGTCAATCAGCAGGAGGCTTGGTGTGGGCGCCAGGCGGCCTTGTGAGAAACTGCATAGCCCGAGTAGAACAAGGAAAGCAATCGCCAGGGCGGTCACGGTCCGCTGCATCTCGGGAATGCTGAAGTAGCTGATCAACCCGCGCAACTGCCTTCGCCAAAACAGCAGAATCAGTTGCGGGAGCACAGTCCAGCCCAGGTAGCCGCGGAACTCTTCATAATCCTGGCGGGTCGCGCGGAAGTCGGAGCGCAACTCGTAGGAAAGCCAGAAGCTGGCCGACAAGGCGATGGCGTAGAGGATCAACACGCCGAGCCAGTACGGGCACAGTGTCTGCACGATGATCCAGATGTCCTGGAACACACTGGCGCGTTGCGCATAGCGCAGGTTCAACTCGATCTTCTTCGGCAGGCAGTATTGCAGATAAAATCCTTCCAGATCACCGCTGCCCCGCAGGAGCGCTTCTTCATTCCGGAAGAACATCGTGGCCATGTCCGTGATGCCCGGCTTGTACTTCAAAATTTCGCGTTGCTCCGGGGTGTAGCGAGCGACGTATCGAGGCACCTCGGGCCGCGGCCCCACGAAACTCATGTCGCCGACCAACACGTTCCAAAGCTGTGGCAGTTCATCCAGCTTGGTCTTGCGGAGCAAATGGCCGATCCACGTGACCCGCGGGTCCTCCCCTTTCGTCAACGACAGACCCGTCTGGTCGGCGTTGACGATCATGGACCGGAATTTCCAGATGCGAAACGGTTTCCCGAACTGGCCGATCCGGGTTTGCCCGTAGAAGATGGGACCTTTGCCCGTGAGCTTGATCAGCAGGCCAATCAGCAACCCCGCCGGCCAAAGTGCCAGCAATCCAACACCGGAGCAGAGAACATCAAATGCTCGTTTGGGTTTCGCGCGAGAGATGAATTGATCCTCGGAATTCATTGGTTGAGGGACCGCCCGGATTTGTTCGTATCGAAGGCCTCTGTCAGATTCCAGCACCGCGACTGTTTACAAAGCACTCTACGGCGGCGGCCCGTGCATTGTCTTGCCGGGCTGGCGCACCTGCCCCGGGGAGGTTATCGGGGAGGTGTTGGGTGGCGCCGACGCGCCGGTTCATGGCGACGATGTCCTTTATCGAATTGCACACATAGCCCACGTCGCTCTCACTCATATCCGGATAAAGCGGCAGCGTGAGGATTTCCGGATACAACGAGCAGGACGTGGGCAGGTCCTCCGGCGCGTAACCATACGTGTCCCGGTAGTAGGGGTGCATGTGCAGCGGCATCCAGTGAACCGAAGTGCCCACCCCGCGTTGCTGTAACTCAGCAATAAACTGAGCGCGGTCGATTTTCAGCCGGTCCAGTCTCAACCGGATCACGTAGAGGTGCCAGGAATGAATCCGGTCCGGCTGGAGCCGGGGGAGAATCAGTTCCTCAACCTCCGCCAGCAACTCGCTGTAACGGCCGGCCAGTTCCGTTCGTCGGCGATGGAACAATTCGGCCTTGCGCAGTTGTTGAAGCCCGATCGCCGCCGCGATATCCGTCATGTTGTATTTAAAACCCGGGGCGATGATTTCATAGTACCAGCTCCCTTCAGCCGTGTAGCGCTTCCACGCGTCGCGGGAGATGCCGTGCAGCGACATGATCCGCATGCGGTCGGCGTACGCCTCGTTATCCGTGCAGGCCATGCCGCCTTCGCCCGTGGTGATGGTCTTATTGGCGTAGAAGGAATAACAACTGACATCGGCCGAGCTGCCGACGGGGAGCCAGCCGTTGTTGAGGAGGTTGAGGGTTGAAGGTTGAGGGTTGATGGAAGATGGAAGAGGGGAGATGGGTCCACGGACCGCTGACGACTGACCTCTGACCACTGACCACTGACCACTGACCACTGACTTCTGTCTTCCGTCCTCTGCCTTCTGCCCGCTCTCTCCCTGCTCCCTGCTTTCCTCTCGATAAAATGCGGGACAACAATGCGCAGCGTCCTCGATGATCTTGAGGTTGTAGCGCCGTGCGAGCGACCGGACACCGGCCACGTCCCCTACTTGACCGCCATAATGGACCGGCATGATCGCAACAACCGACTGGCTGGTGGCCAGCGCAGACTGAATCTTCCGCTCGGCGTCCGCGACGTCGAGATTGAAATCCTCTACACGGCAATCAGCCAGGACCGGGCTCGCGCCGAAGTACCGGACCACCTCGGCCGTGGCGGCGAACGTCATGGTGGGCACGATCACGCTTTGGCCCGGCTTCAGGCCAATGGCTTCCAGCGCGAGGTGCAGTGCGGCGGTGCAGGAATTGACCGCGACGGCGTGCTTGTGTTTGAGGTAATCGGCGAACTCACGCTCGAACTGTTTCGTCCTGGGCCCGGTCGTGAGCCAGCCACTCTTGAGCGTATCAACAACCTCGTTGATTTCCTCAGCACCGATGCTGGGTTTGTAGAATGGAATTTTCATGGGGAAAAGCAGAAAGCAGAAAACAGAAAGCAGTCAGTTCAAAAGCACAAGTTGGGAAAGCAGAAATTCATTTCTGTTTTCTGCTGTCTGCTTTTCCCTCGTTCGATTGATCGTGGTGGTGAAGATTGCGATCAGTTCACAAGACTCCCGCTCAAGGGAAGCCGTCAAATCAGCAGGGACGCCAGATTCCTCACGGAGAAGCTCTAGCCATAGACTGGACTCGTCGGCCTCCTGAATTGCGCGAGTTTGGAGACAAACTCGTCGTCAGATCGGGCACGAGACGCTTCTTCAGCCTGTGAAATAATCCCTACACCGTACTTTGATGTACCGCTTCCCGTACGTTGTCTTAAGATACTTCTCTCGCCGGAAAGCGTCTCGTTCATTGAGACAGGCCTCGTAGTAGATCAGCTCGAAAGGTCGCCTCTCTTTCGTTGACGGAACCTGCCCCGAGTTATGGAGGGCGAATCTACTGCGCAGATCATTTGTGCAACCAGTGTAGAGCTGACCGTCACGAACAGAGCGGAGCACGTAAACGTAGATCATCGAGCTATTTCACAGGCCAAGAATGTGCCCAGCGACCGAGGTTCCTGAACGAAGCAACTGTTTGCCCAGGACACGAATCTCTTCCCGCTCCTTCGGCAGTTTCACAAAAAGCCTGATTGCCTCCGCGGCATAGCGTTTCGCCCGCTGTCGAAATTCCTCTGGTAAGCGGCCCTTCACAATCTCTGCTTTCTGTTTTCTACTTTCTGCTTTTCCCCTACATCCACCCTCTTAGCTTGTAATACGCTAAGCCGAGGTATTCGTGCATCGCCTCGGAAAAGTCGGACAGATTTTTCGGTGTTGGAATGAGGGCCGTGGCCTTGCTGTACCACGGCTTGGGAATTCCTTCGGTCACACGGAAATCAGTTGGCGCGGCAATAAACTCAATCCCGGGACAGAGTCGCCGAAACGCGCCGATGGACCTTGGCATGTGCATCGCCGAGGTCACCAACAACACGTTGGTGAATCCACGTTCCTGGAATACGGGATAAAGATTTTTCGCGTGCTCGTGGGTGTTCCCGGATTTTGTTTCCGTGATGATCGCTTGCTTGGGCACACCGAGCGTTTCGAGCAACTCCGCCATATCCTCCGAGACGGGACGCGCGGCGAACCCGCCGGTCGCCACGTTGCCCGTGCAAACAATTCGCGGCGCTTTGCCCTGGCGAAACAAGTAGGCGCCATAGAGAACCCGGTCCCCTGCCTCGCCGACTTCGATCGTGGGCCGGGGCGGAATCCGGCTCAGGACGCCGCCGCTGAGGATCACGACACAGTCCGCTTCAGGGACAGGATTTGACGGCAGATACTGCCATTCCAAGTGCCGGATCAGGCCGCCGGACAGCCAGCCATTCCCACACACCAGCAGAACCGCCACAGCCATCCAAAAGCAAATCCGAGTGGCCACCTTGCGCTTGCGGAGGAAAGCCACCGCGAGCAGCAAGACCAGGCAAAGCGAAGTCGGATAAAGGAGCTTCAGAGAGATGTTATAGAGCCAGTCCATAGACTCAAAGTCGCGTGGCGACGCGTGAAATCTCTTCAGAAGTGCTGGTGGTCTGCCGGGCTGCTTTGGCAAGAGCAGAGTTAACTCTTCGACGCGAGGCAACAAAATCGGTGAGACCTGGCACTGGGTAATAGGTCTTCTTTCGATTACTGACACGCTTAAAGGATTTTAGCCGATCATGCCGGAGATCGTCCAACGCCCGTGCCATGAGTACCGCTGATTTTATCTGTCCTTTAACGGTTAATGAGTAGAAAGTGTCCTTACCTGGCTCGATTTCGACCCGCTCCTGGTAGATCACGGCACCGGTATCCGCCCGTTCGTCCATCACGAAGACCGTAGTGCCGATCATATGCGGTTCTCCGTTAGCTAATGCCCAAAAGGCTGACCACGAGCCCCGGTAGTGCGGTGTGATGCCAGGATGCTGACCAATGACGCCCCGACGCGGAATGCGAAGGAGCGACTTGGGCAGCATTTCTTTGCACATGACACAGAGGACGTCGAGATCAGCTTCTCGCAAGACTGCCTCCATCTCCGCACTGTTCACACACGGCACATTGTAAACGCGGATATGGTGGGGGAGTGAAGCGTTAACTTTTTCAAGATCGATCAGATCGGCCAATTGCCGCGCTTCGTTCCGTCCCCAAATCAGCTTCCGGTAAATGCTTCCCAACCCTTGATCGACGATGCGCACGATGCCGTCGCGTTTAATCAGCTTCCCAATCCGCTTCCACTTTTCCCGCCCTGTATCCGAGTGGGAAATGAAAAGAGTATTAACGCCACCTTTGTCATCAAGATGGTTGAGCAAGCTGCGGCCAAGCACGGAGCCGTGATTAATCAATACCCCGACGCGAAGATGTCTGTTGCTCATGGTGTTGACATCATTTGGACATCGCCAGAATTCTGAGCAGCGAGGCGCGAACGATTTCATACCGTTTCGAACCAATGAGCCGTTGCAAGGTTCGGTAGCCAAACCGTCGCAAGCCCTCTTTCATGTAGAAGCAAGGGTCAAGCGTTACCATTTGTCGGAACGTCGGGAGGTCCACCGCCTGGGTAATGGTCATCCTCCGCAGAGAAAAGCGATCGGTTCCAGTTTGATTGATCCCTGGCGAACTGCAAAAAGCAGCTTGGTATCCGGCATTAATAATGGCTGAGCGGACCCTGCGACTATAGGGACCGTGTGGAATGGACATCATTTCGACCGGTTCCCGGAGCACTTGCTCGAGAACCCGTTTCGCCTCACGAAGCTCGAACGCCAACGTCTCATCATCCAGTTCGGTCAGTACAATATGATTGAAGCCATGCCCCCCAATGTCCCAGCCTGCTTGCCGAAGTCGGCGCAACTGGGCGTCGTTCAAAGTGTATTTGTTTGGCTTGCCAACGAATCCCGAAATCACCTGCGTCGTTCCAGCAAATCCGAACTCGTTCATTATGGGCATCGCTACGCTCTCTACCGATTCATGACCATCATCGAACGTCAGAATAACCGTACGACTCAGGTCGGCGCGGCCTGTCCGCATTGCTTGTAAGTAACCGGACCACGTTGACACGTGCAAACCTAGTGAACGGATGAGTTCCAGTTGGCGCCGAAAAGCCTCGGCGGGCGTGACATACAAGTAGGCGGAAGTACCGCGCTTTTCATTGAGGCGGTCGGCCGATTCGATGTCATGATACATCATTGCGATCATTTGAGGATAGACTCAATCAACGGGCGCCCCGGCGCTCTAGGCGGGTCGTGGTGGTGGTTCATGCCGGCTGAGGAACCGGATGCGGTGTCAAATACTGCGTTTCCAGGTGTCCGGTGAGGCCGCCCGCGACCCACCCGTTACCGATGCAACTTAAAGCAGATTTACTTGACGATCCGCAAACCGGTAGGGGGTTGGGGCGCGATCTTGCCGTCCGGGCTCAGGTTTAGCCATCCGGTCGAAGCGAGTAGATTAAAAAAAACGCCATTGATTGTCGCGCGCACAGGGACGTTGGACTTCGCCTGCCAGCCGAAGGAGGCTCGCTGGATAGTGATATCGACCGGCAAGGTCGCATGGTCGCCGACTCCGATTTCGTATGTTTTCATATCCACGCGTCCATCGCCGTTGGCATCGGTAAACACACCCGAGTTCAGCGCTGAACCGAGAGGCTTGGTTATGACCCTGCCGCCGCGAAAGTGCCATTGGCCATCCTCGGTCGTCACGGTCATCGCTTCAACCTTCCGATTACCGCTGCCTCCGGAGAATACCTGCTGATCCGATGTCAGGGCGATCGTGTCCGGCCCGGTCACGTGCAGGTCCGTGATCTGGCCCTGCTGCACCAGCAGATCATCCTCCCACCCAAACGATGTTGCCGAGCCAAGGAGATGAAGGAAAATGTGACGGCCACTGTTTCCGGCGACCACCCCAGGGTCATCGGGCAGCGGCGCGGAGGTGGTCAGGCGATGTGTCGCGTAGTTGATGCCCGTGATGATGACGTCGTAATTTGTGCCCGGAGCAAGCGACAAATCCGGCGACCTGACCCGTTGTCGTTGTGATCTTCACCTGGAGGGGGTTCGTCTGGATCAACTCGGCTCTGGCAACAACCGAAGTGTTGCCCCGATACCACTCATAGACCGCGGGATAAACCGACTCGACTTCATTCGTGCACTGGACCCACAAGAACGGGAAGCAATAAGAATACTGGTCTGAGTAAGGGTTCCCTTGCAAGACGGCGTCGCGGCTGCGCCCGAGGAGCGTGGCGCGCACTTTGACCTCTGGGAGTGCCGGATTGTAAAGTGCCGCAAGGACCGTTGGTTCACAAGCGACAGTGTGCAGCGTGCCACCTCCGTTGAAGGTGTAGGCGAAGTTGTTGGTCGTACGAGTCATGATCCAGGTGGCTTGCAGAGTGTTGGAGGACGATCCCGAAAACTGAGTTCCCTCAAGAGTGCGGTCAGTCCAGTTCACCATCCCGTTCGCCATCGGCACATTCAGTTGAAGAGACCGGCTCTCGCAGCCGTGGAAGGCCCAGGTGTGAAAAGCGCCACCGCGCAGCCGCTGCACGTCAAACGCGTAATAGGTTTCGGTGTCGCCTACCTGCATCAAAACCACGTCCCGATCCAGTTGCGTCGTTCCGGTTTGATCGACATAGCTGGCGCGCAGGAGCGGAGGAGCGAAGGCCCGGAGCCACGGTTCGCCGGTTTGCGCCCCGGCGCCATTCGGATCGTCGCTGTCATGGGCCAGGGCATGGTTGTGCAGGAAGCTCCAGCCTGCCTGGGGCCGCGACCAGTAGTTGCCCTCGTTGCGGCACGCCAGGTCTACCGCCAATGGCAAACCCATTCCGAACAGGTTCAGGTCGAGATAATCGTTGTGTGAATGCCCCTGACCAATGCCGAGCCGGAGGGTCGCCGAAGTCTTCTTCAGGATGTTCGTTTCATCGGGTTCCAGTTCCAGAATGGCTCCATAGTCCGGCACCACACGGGAGTCCGCATGAAGGATGGGATCCAGGACACCGGCAGCGGCAGTGATGGCACTTTGATTGTTGGTATCTCCTAACAGACTCCTCAATACCCATGCGTGGCGCGGGTCACCATACAGCTTAAACGCCTGGCTTACCGCCTCCTTGGCCAGGACCAGGCGATTTGTGGCCTGCAGGCCGGTGTGCGGTCCCCCGCTCGCATCGCCAACCATGAACGGGAACCCGCCGGCGACCCACATATCCAGGAGGAAGTTGCCAGCGCTCCTGACCTTGGGGTATTTCGCCACATCCGACAGGTCCATTGGGACGGGCACTCCTTGCTGTTTGGCGCTCATGATCCGAGCTGCTTTCGTGATGATTTCCTGAGCGCTCCGAAAGGCATAGACCATGTAAGAGCCGATATAGTAAACGCCGGAACGGGACAGTGCCGTGCCATAAAGCTCCTGGTAGGTCCCCTCTAATGGATAGATGGCGCTGTATTGCTTGGTAAGATCGAAGAGGTCGCGGGTCAACGGACTTGGACCAAGCACTTGCCCGGCGGCGTCCTCAATATTGGCGGCACCCTCGATGAGGCCGCGTTTAACGTCCCGCACGCTGGCGAAGACCAGGTAGCGATCCAACAGTCGGACGACATCCTGAGGCGTGTTCACCCAGGGGACATGGCGATGCACGGCATCCGCGAAAACCTGATTTCCCGCAAGGTAGGGAAACACCTGGTCATACGCCTCCAACAGCCATTGTGCGTTATTTCCGGACCAGCCCGTGTAGTACATCTTGCCGTTCCGTGACGCGCTCCAGTCAGTATCATATTCGAAATCGGGGGAGTGCGTACACAAGCGGACCTCGTGCAGGTTCATCTCGAGTGCCGGCCAGTCGTAGGCCCACCGGACGAGGGCCATGGCTCCGTCGTGACCGACATTCGGGTCCCCGCTATTGAAATAATTGAGAGGCAGCTCCAGTCCGTAGTAATCGCCCCGTGAATCCATGATGGCTCCGGCGAACAAGAGATAGCGATAACCCAGCAATTCGGCGCGCGGTGTGTTGTAAATGTCCGTCGCGAGCGACGGGAAGTCCGCCTGGCGAAAGAAGATTCCCGTGCCGTCATCGCGGAACTGGCCTGGCCAAGGTTCTCCGTTCAGGATATTGGTCTGGGGAAAAATTTGCCCCGTTCTGGTGTTCAGGAAGTCAAGCGGAGCAAAGGTGTAATCGGGTTGATCCCCTGGAGCCACGTTCTGAAACGCCTTGGTAACCCAGGCGTCCAGCGCTGCCCCTGCCGGCGGCCTCTCGAACTGGACCACCTGGGGCTCCACTTGCAGTGGGACATTCAGTGGCGGCAGAGCGGCCCAGATCGCATCGTCACGTTGTTTCCGCGCGTCGGTCAGAATCGTTTCCTGGTTGGCGGCGCCGGTGGCGATGTTCTGGGAGGTCTTGACGGCGGCATCCGGCAGGCCGGCCAACTGATCGGCCAGGACGATCTTTTGAATCCAGGCCGTTTCCATGGCGTTGGTGGGGACGCGAAACGTGGCGGTGACGTTCCCCGGGCTGTCCACGTGAAAATGAAAGCCCTGCATGCGGCGGGGCACGAAAGACTGTTTCAACGGCATTCGCCCATGCGCCAGAGGCACGCCGGCGGCGTTATGCGCCTCAAAATCCATCGGGAAGGGTCGCCACACGCGCGCGAGATTGGTTCGGCCGGCGGGATCCACGGCGCCGTACACGAAGAAGGAATAAAGCCCGATCGGCACATTCGTCAACTGGATGGAAACCGCCGGATCCCCGGGCGCGAGGGGCAGGTACCCTTCGTTGACGGTCAACGTGCGAAAATTGTTGTAGCTTGGGTACCCTACGTCGCGCAGCACAGTGTGGGTTCGAGCCCGAGTCGCATCCAGAGACTGCGGCGCCCAGGTGGTGGCGTCCGATTGCGGCAGCAGTGGAGCAACATCGAAAACCTCGGCGCGGTAGCGGTTGCTCAACCGGATCGCACGAATTTCAACGGACGGGTGTCCCAAGGCAAACGTGGGAGGCATGCTTTGGGCAAATCGCTGGCCCGCGCTCCGCCACCGGCGCGCCAGTTCCGCTGGCTGCTGGTTCGCTGCGAAACCGCTGAGGAAGTTCGTATCCAACGAAGGTGATGGCGCGAAGGTGATGTCGTGATTCAGGAGGTCGCCCGTGAGCTCCCGCGCGACGGTCAGGCAACGCTGCGCGGAAAAGTCGCATCCGAACGCCACGTAAACCCACTTGTCCGTGCCGCTGGTCTGGATGGACTGGCCATCGCCTCCGGCGTACGGCTGGGCCAGAAAGTAATCTTTGGGGTCCCAGCTATACAGTTTGGTCCGCACTCCCCATCCACCGTCCAGGAGCAGAGTGTAAGCGAACGCCTGCGGGTCGCTCCTCCATGTGCCCAGCACGATTGGGTTGAGCGCGGACGCGTCATAGGGAAGTCGAATAATCATCTCCAGCGTCCAGGCGTTGGACGAAAAATTGCCGGGAGTGGCGAAGCCGACCACCCCTTTGTAGCCGCCTCCCGACACAAAGCCGGCAGGGACCAGCGTCAGTTGCGTGTTTCCCGACGCAAAGTCGGCCCGAGTCTTGACCGTCGTCAGGTCCACCAGGAACGTCGTGTTACTATCCTGGGTCAAAGCTGGAACCACGGGTTTGACCAGGTAGTCCTGACCGAACGCAGAGGCCAGGCACAAGGCCAGCCCGCATGGCAATCGTATGAGAGCGATAATATTTGTGATGAAATTCAAGTCGTACTTCGACTTTCTCAACTCGCCGACGCGAAAGTGAGCAAGCGTTAAGCCATCACAATTGCCGGGCGCAACAGCAATAGACAGCCGTTGCATTTCTGCCAAGCGAACATTCATCCGACGGCACCTGAGAAGATCTGGTAGTAAACAAGCAATCAACTTCTGCCGAGAAATCCAGGGATTAGCCAGAAACTGGACAGGGATATCGTTGTACGTTTGATCCCTGGACGGAACCCGAACTCAATTTTTAGTGAGCATGCCCAGCAAATGCGTTCGCAAGATGGGTAGCTTGACCAGGACAGGGTAAAGGGCAGGCGCAAGAGGACCGAGCCGACGCGCCAGAGGTGGAATCAGTGTCAGTGTTTGGTACGCGTGCCGGTACTGCGGGAACAGGTGACGTATGCCGCTTCTCTTCATTCCGCGCACGTTGGGGTTGGATGGATTGTCGAACCGAAAATCGTACCACAACACACCGCCTCCGGGCCGCAGCACTCGGTCGATCTCCCGAGCGATTTTCTGCGATGTTTGTTCGTCGAGGATGGACGAAAACACCGTGAACACGACGACGATGTCGAAGTTGGCATCTTCGTATGGCAGGTCAGCAGCATTTCCGACGAGGAAACGGACGCGGTCGCAGGCGCGCTTCGCGATAGCAATCTGTTCGGGGCGTAAGTCCAGGCCGTCGCAGTTCTCCGGGTTCGCGCCCATGCTCAGCAAACCGCGCAGGATATTGCCCGAACC
>QHOP01000503.1 GCA_003219345.1 Verrucomicrobiota bacterium | reverse complement strand
CCCCTCGCAGGGGGAGAGGGATGGGGTGAGGGGGCGGTTCATGGACGAGAAATCGAGGACGAGGACGAAGGGGCGGTTCCTGGAGGCGCGGGAAAAGCGGGCGAACTTCCGCTTGCCACTGAATCATCCCGATAAAGATGGCGAAGCAGTCAGCGAGGCGCCGTGGAAAAGGAGAACCTGCTCGCGACGCAGCCAACCGGTTCGCCTGAAGCGGTCGATGACTTCAAGCCAATCACCTTTAGCGTCGAGGACCGTCAGTTCGGCGCCGTCGCGGACCGTGTAGTAGCGGTCCGACTCGTCCAGCGGACCGTAGCGGACGATCGCTTCGTTCGCGACAACGATCGCCGACTTGACTTCGAAACGGTCGTAACCGGTCACGGCGAGGCACACGGACAGCAAGGCAGCGGCAACCCCGACGGTGGCGGTGTAACCGCCCAACGACTTCTTCAACGACGGGCGCCATTGCGCCAGCGCCAGGAGACCGAACCAAAGCCAGACGGCAACTGCTGCCAGCACGGTCCATTCGTTCAACGTCAAATGCCCGATCCAACGCCGCCACCAGGTCGGCGACCGCGCATCCGCGCCGCTCACCTGGTTGCGGGCAAACCGCAAGTTTGCGCGAATGTCCGGGTCGCGCGGGGCGAGTTGCTCGCCGAGGCGATAGTTCAATATGGCGCGTCCGATCCGGCCCGATTTGAACAGCGCGTTGCCGAAGTTGAAGTAAAGGGCAGGGGACACGCGCTCAGAGGCGATAAGTTTCTCGTAAGCTGCCGCAGCTTCGGTGAATTTGCCTTG
Organism: Verrucomicrobiota bacterium; assembly: GCA_003219345.1. GTDB lineage: Bacteria > Verrucomicrobiota > Verrucomicrobiia > Limisphaerales > AV2 > AV2. Next base: position 2,089 of record QHOP01000503.1, on the reverse strand, counting down.
CTCGTAGAGCTTGTTGGCCTGCTCGAACGCGGATGGAACATCGCCCGCGCGCGAGAGATCGGAACCGCAGCAGCAGAGCACCAGGAGCAGAATAAGGCGTGAGGCTGATAGTAGCCGCCGACGTAAGGAGGCTCTCGCTATTTCGGATTTCGGATTTCGGATTTCGGATTTCAGACTGAGCCTCCTTACGTCGGCGGCTACGGCAGCAATTTGCGCGCGCGTTCTACAGTCTGGCTTCATCGAGGTTTAGTCGTTGCAATTGTTGCAGCGCCGATTCGACTTTCGGCACGAGGGAGGCCAGTTCCTGGCCGCTCCATCGCGGCGCGTAGCGCGCCTGGTTGCAGGCTTGAAACAACTCCTGCAACGCGATCAGTGTCTCCGCCGCCAGGCCGCCTGGACGCAGCCGTTCGTCCACTACCGCCTCGGTGATGGCGGACGCAGGCAGGTCAAGGCGCTCGCCGAGTTGTTCCTGCAACAAGCGAAAAACCGTGGCGAAAAATGCTTCCGACTGGTTCGCGCCGGCCACTCGGCGCAACTCAGCCAGGCCCTCGCGAACGGTCTGCGCCACCTGGCGCTGCCGGCGCAGGCGCGGGTTTTTGGCCAGGTTCTCCTCGCGCCGGCGCCAGACGAGGACGGTCAGCCAAGCCAGCAACGGCACACCTTGAAGCGCGACGAACCAGGTTTGTTGAACGAGCGGCGCGCGAATTTGCGCGAGCGTTCCCACGCGCGGCTTGATGTGCACGATGTCCGTGGCTGGCTTCAACTCGTTCTGGTTTTGCGTCGCGGTCCCGACGATGGTCGGCTGCGTGGGCGCGGCGTTGCCGGGACGAACGATGATCGGCGACCCCGGATGAGTGACCGTCCGATAACCTTTTTGGACGGGATCGAAGAAACTGAACGTGATGGGGGGCAGCTCTTTGACCTCGACGTTTTCCGGAATCACGTGCTGCTCAAAGGTCTTGACGCCTTCGAGCCCGAGCGAGTCGGTCGTTTCAACTTTTGTGTTGGGCGGATAGATTTTGAAATCGCGCCAGTTGTTCAGCGACGACAAGGTCAGAGAATCGATCGGGCCGCGGCCTTTGATCTGAATCATCAGCGTGATGGGATCACCGACCGTGACCGCGTTGGTGCTGACGACGGCTTCGAGCGAGTAATTGCCGACCGCGCCATTGAAGTCCGGCGGCACATTGGCGGCGGGCAGCGGGCGGACGTCGATGCTCAACGGGTCGGCCGTGAGGTTTGCGTCCATCCAATCGATGATTTCACCGAAGAGATTCACGCGCGCGTTCGGACGCGGGACCGCCAGCGGCAGGGTGGCCGGGCCGAGCGTCAACCGGCCGGTCTTGGCGGCAATCACGAATGTTTTATAGACCAACACGCTGTAATACTGATTGCCCATGAGAGTTTTCGTGAGCGGCTGCTGGTTCATTTTACCCACGGTAAAACCGTCCTGATTAAGCTGTGGAGGTCCCTTCAAATTGCCCTGTCGCGCGTAGAGCCGGATTTCCACCGGGAGCACTTCCCCGAGATAAACGTCGTTCTTCGGCACGACCAGTTTCAGGAAGGCGTTTTTGCCAACGATCTCCGAACCCGGCGTGGCTTCGCCGCTCTTCAGCACTTTTAACTTCAGCGGCTGGCTCGCGAGAGTTTTGCCATCCACGCTGGCGCTGATGGCGGGGATGGTGTACTCGCCCGGTTCCGCTGCCCGGACCAGATAGTTATAGACCAAAGTCGAGGAAGACCTGCCGTTGATGAAGTTGAACTGGCTCGATTGCCCGACATAATTGATGGACAGGTTGGGCGCGGACGGCGAGGGGGGAGCGTCCGCTGGTGTGCCCCCCTCGAACGTCAAGGAAAGCGTCACGGTTTCGTTCACGGCGGCAGTACTCCGATCCAGCGAGGCGGTAAACGTGGCGGCCAGCGCGGCGGATGCCGCGCCGCTCATCGCGAACAAAGACAAAAGCACATTGCCAATCCCCCCGCTTCGTTGAAACAGTGGCAGCCGGCAATGGGCGATTGGCAAGTGGCAATTCATGTCCTCACCAATCCTTGAACACGCGCCGTTGGTCTTTGAGTTTTTGTTGCGGCA
>QHOP01000502.1 GCA_003219345.1 Verrucomicrobiota bacterium | reverse complement strand
GCCTCACCCGAATGAGCCAGCACAGCCTCACGCATCGTTGTGAACTTGCCATGATGGAAAAACGGAGGCTCATTGGCCGCGCCCCACAGCTTTTTGGTGAGGAACATTTGGTTGCCGGCAAAGAACCCCAGGGAGCCACCGGGCTGGTTCATATCGAGCGGCTCACCGTTCGGATCGTCTGGGCCGGCGCAGATGTCATGCAGTTTCAAGTCGGTGAACGCGGCCACATGAACCACGCCGGAGGCGTCGGGTTTCAAGCGCGGCGTCGGCAGGTCGTCGTCCGTGAGGTCCACCGCCAGGGTCGGAGCTTCACCCGGTCGAAGATTGCCCGCTGGATTATATGGATTTGGCTCCGTGAAAATCCATCCTCCGTTATCGAGGCGCAAGCTGGGCACGTGACATTGGGTACACCCAACAGTCTGGAAGCGTTGTTCGCCCATCAGTACAGCTGCTTCGATTTCCGGGTCATTCGGAATGACGCGACCAGGCACCGTCATCGTCGCCTGGAAAACGCACACCGCCGTCATGTCCGCTCGCGTCATCTCGTTGACGACGCCATCGCCGTCCGGGTCGGTGTCCTTGCCAAAGCGCTCAGTGGATTGGATGCCGTGATGGTGGTTGAACGCGGTGTTCGAGAAATCGCGCAGAGACACCCTGTTTCCCGCTTGATGAAACGGACGAATGACGAGGCTGGGTGGGGCCTTGGGGCCAGTCGTCACCAGACTGGGCGCGGAGATTCCTTCGACTTGTGAAGTGTCCCATGTGCCATCGGCGCGGCGGATGATAGCGCCAAAAGAAATGCCCTTGGTGAGGAGCGCATTGGCTCCTCCCGCCGTCGTCGCATCGCGGATGGCCTGTAGATCAGCGGTCATCTGACGGGCGAGCATTTCGATGAAACCGGAACCGAACATGCCAAGGGAAGCGCGGGAATTAGCGATTGTCTGTTGCGTGACGGGCAACAGGCGCTCGTCCAGCGTGCCTTTGGTGGGCAGCGGATCAAGGAAATCGAAAGTGGCAAAGTCGAATCGCTGACCCAGTACGAAGACGTTAGCGACGATGTCCCCGCCACCACCGGGGATGCCAAACGGCGCGTTGTGGCACCCGGCGCAGGAGTTGGCGTCGGGCGCGGAGATGCGATTGAAGTTACGCGGGAAAACGAGCGGATCCTTCGAGTCGGTCAACCGTACCCCCGTGCCCTTTGTCAGCGGGCGCCCCCCTCCTTCCTCAATCGTCCAGTTGGCAGTAAACAGCTTCTGCCCGTGCTCGATCAGTTTGTGCAACGGGATGTGGTACTCCTCGCCATCCTGGAGATGACGTGGAACAGACACCTCGCGGCCAATCTCAGCCGCATGTGCGGACGGAATGGCGTTTGCGCCAATGCCAGCCAGCGATAGGATGAGCGAAATGAAAGGAACCGTCGAATGTGTCATTGCGTGGAACATTGCTTGAGTCTCCTATGATTCTGATCGTTGAGGTACATCCGCCTTTCCTGACTCGGTAAGGACGGAGTTTTCCATACTTAGTCGGCTTTGAAAAATACTGCGCTCTGGGTCCGCTTGGATTGGACGATATCAACCTGGTAGTTTGGCGATCTCAGGCCGTCAGAGAACAGCCACTGCGTTGGCCAGAAGGATCGTGGTCACAAGCAAAGAGGCTGTTGTTTTCATTATGGTCTCGGAGCGAGCCCACTATGGGTTGGTCACGGCGTCACACCGCGAAGGCTGGTGACAACCCCTTCCTGGTCCTCGCTGATCCGTAAGTCTTCGACATTCAGTCAGCGCTCGATCCGTATATCACCCTGTGCGACGACCCCGCCTGTATCACCGCCGAGCGCTTGCGTGAACGCCGGGACGTTCAGGATCATACGCGCCCGCTTCGCCGGACCGGGTCGTGCAGAGACGGTGTATGGGACGCCATCCAGAACGGTTTGACTCGCGCCGTTCAAGCCGGGTATCAGCGCGACGGTGGCAAATCCTGAGAACGACACGTCCCGTTGGTGAAACTCCAAGCTGCCTGGCGTGACCGGCCCTTCGACCAACATGACGCTGAATCCCGCAAAGCCGCCCGTTTCTGGGCCTGCCATGCTGCAGACGAACGTCCCGCCTCGCCCGCTGACTACGAATCCAAAGTCCGAAGCGGAAGGAATCGTCGTGCCCCGGATGGGGTTTCCAATCCGGCCGGCGCCGATAACCGACGCTTCGTGCCCGTCATCGTCGGCCTTCGTCACCCACACGGCGGTCGCCACTAGCAGTGGCACGAGCGCGAACACCGCCCCGGCAAAACGCACGCGTTTGTTGATGTGACTGAGTGCAATCTGTGCGTTTGATAAGAGTCTTTTCATAATTATCTCTTTTCCAATTTTAATTTCCATCGTTGCGAGGAATGCTCCTTGTCCTCCCTCACCCCGCACGCCGACCCATGAGCCGGCGGCGGAGTGGAGTGTTTAGATTATGCCCTCCAGCCTTAGTCATCGTCATCATCGTCGCCGTGAGACAGAGCGTGGAACAAAGTGCGGTTTCCATCAACTGCTGGGACCGGTGCCACTCGGTTCCAGTAACCGACAAAGCCCTTTGTCGCAGTGACTCCTTCGAAAACTGTTTCGGGTGTTTCTGGTGGCCCCACGCCGGGAAGATGGCAGCTCACAACTAGTGACCCTTTGCTTTTATCCGAGTAGCGGACACTCAGAACCACAAGCCCGCCGCGATTGTCGGTCAGGGTGCCATCACCAATATTATCAATCGTTCCTGCGACTGGGCTGCCTGGGGCTTCCTCCCAGTGGAGCAGTCCGGTGACTTTGTACGTACCGCTGGCGGTCGAAACGCCGTGCTCGTCGAATGCTTCCCACGTTCCTCCGCCCGTCACAGCGTGAGGATGACCATTACCGTGGTTGACCAAGAAGGTTCCCGTCCCTGTCAAGGTGATCCACGCGCCGTTGTTCGCTTTGGCCGATGCTTGTCCCCCGGCGTTAACGGTTAGTGGAGAGAAGGCGGAGATATGGATGATGTCCCAGCGGACTCTCGTGGCGTGGTGGTTCTCGCCCGCTCTGCCGGCCCACCAGGCCATGGACACGAACGCGATTCCCAATAACAGGGCGAGCAATACACGCCTGGTGCACCGTGGAACGAAGCGAGCAGTTTCTGTTTTTGGATTATTCATTATTTCACTATCCCATGCTATATAACCGCTCCGCCGCTGGATCTTGCAAAATATTGAAAATATTTTTCCAATCGGTCGCCGGCGCGTGTGACGGCACGCTTCAAAGCCAGGCGGGATCGTACTTCTATTGTGTTTCCGATGATGGTACGACCCCGCCGCTTCGACCCCCTCGGTTGGCTGAGTCCTGCGGATTAGCCCCCACATTGTACACGGGGCGAACGGGCTGAATCTTTCAAAAAAGGACCTCTTCTCGCCGGCGTAGGCCAGCGCCACTTGATGTGGCCGGCGTGGCCATCAGCAAAGGAAAGGTTGCATCCCTGGTTATGCCGGTCCGATGGAGCATCATACCAGTTGTCCGCTATGTCCGTATAGCTGAGATTGAAGACGCCATCGTTGATGGTCCACTCGGCGTTGCGCAAAGGGCGAATCTTTCAACAAAAGTGAACATTCCTTTCAGCAGATCGACAGTCCCTTCGCGCGAACCTTCCGACACCCAAACACCCAAACACCCAAACACCCAAACAACGGGCCTGCTTCTTCAGCCGTGCCTTGCCAAAGGAGTGTCCAGGCGATAAAGTCGCCGCTCGCAATCATCAAGCGACAAAAACAATTTATGCCATCCGCGTTTCCGAACATCTCGAAAATCAAATACGAAGGCCCGAAGTCGAGGAACCCGCTCACTTTCAAACATTACAACCCGGATGAAGTGGTCGAAGGCAGGACGATGAAGGACCATCTCCGCTTTTCGGTGGTTTATTGGCACACGTTTCGCAATCCATTGGCCGATCCGTTCGGCGTCGGGACGGCGCTGCGCCCGTGGGACGACGGCACGAACTCGGTGAAGAACGCGCAGAACCGCGCGCGGGTGGCGTTTGAATTCATCGAGAAGCTCAGCGCGCCGTTTTACGCCTTTCACGACCGCGACGTGGCGCCCGAAGGCAAGGACCTGCGGGAAACCAACAAAAATCTCGATGCGGTCGTCCAGGTGTTGAAAGAGGAACAGCAGCGCACCGGCATCAAATTGCTTTGGGGCACGGCCTGTTTGTTCGCGCATCCGCGCTACGTCCATGGCGCGGCCACCAGTTGCAACGCGGACGTGTTTGCCTACGCCGCAGCGCAGGTGAAGAAGGCGCTGGAAGTCACCCACGAACTCAACGGTGAAGGTTATGTTTTCTGGGGCGGACGCGAGGGTTACAGCACGCTGCTCAACACGAACCTCAAACGCGAAATGGACCATCTCGCCGCGTTTCTCCACATGGCGGTGGATTACAAGAAGAAGCTCGGATTTGAAGGCCAGTTCTACATCGAGCCGAAGCCCAAGGAGCCGACCAAGCATCAATACGACTCCGACGCTGCCGCCTGTCTGAACTTCCTGCGCGAATACGACCTGATCGACCATCTCAAGCTCAACCTTGAAACGAACCACGCCACGCTCGCCGGCCACACCATGCAGCACGAACTGGAGGTCGCCGCCGCGGCCAACGCGCTTGGTTCGATCGACGCCAACACCGGAGATGAGCTGCTCGGCTGGGACACCGACCAGTTCCCGACGAGCGTCTATCTCACCGCTCAGATCATGCTCACGATTTTGAAGATGGGCGGCTTCACGACGGGCGGGACGAATTTC
>QHOP01000501.1 GCA_003219345.1 Verrucomicrobiota bacterium | reverse complement strand
CCTTTTTGTTCTCCAGCGCCCACTGAGCTTTCGCGCCCTCAATGATGCGCAGATTGTTGACGATCGTGTTGTATTGAGCGGTCTGGCGTGCTTTGACAAAATTCGGGATCGCGATGGCCGCCAGTAATCCCACCACCGCCGCCGGCTGCACCGTGGCCAGGAGCAGCGCTTTCCTGCTCGGATCCGAGTTTCCGTTGCCGACGGTCAACCAGCCGTCGGGCGTATTTGCCGAAACGTTATACACGAACGCGTCCGGGCTCAGCGCCAACAGCTCTTGCAGGACCCTCGCCTTCTCCGGTCCGCCAGGCGCCGCCGCCAACGCCGCTGTCTGCAGCTCGGAAATCGCCCGGGTGAACCGCGGGCTGACGAAGACCAGACTATTGCCCTGCTCCTGAACTCCCGATGTCATTCGCTTGAATTCGTCGGCGCTCTTCAATCCCGGCTGCTTCCCGTCGCGCACGGCCAGCATTTCGCGGATCACGGTGTCGGTGGACCCGAAATAGAAATAATCACCGGCCCGGGCAATCGACGGCCGCAGCGGGATCGGCACTGGTACGGGCAGTGGCATCGTGCGCATCCGTAATCCCTCTTCATCCACTCGTGTCACCTGCGGATTCTCCTGAAGCAACTTGTCGAGGTGATCGAAGAGGACGTTGTCTTTTACTTTGACAACCAGAGCCAGCCGCGGTTCGGGAATTTCCAGGGGCCGCGGCGTGGGCAGCGGGAGCGACACTTTGCGCGTGTCATCGAGCGTCAGCACAATTCCGAACTCTCCGCCCAACGAATTCAACAACGCTTCGAAATTGATTCCGGTCTTCGCCTCGAACTCTTTCGGGAACCCCCGACTCCATTCGTCCAGGCCCGCAATGCCGGACGCCGACAACTCGCGTTGCAGGATCGCCCACAACCCGCGCAAATCCAAATCGAAGAAGACGCTTAACGCGGTCGTCGTGGGAAGCTGATTGAGGCCGTCGAGCGCGTGCGGCGCTGCGCCGAAGAGCGACCAGAGATAACCCGACTTCCGATCCGGATAATGATGGACCAGGAGCTTCGTGCGATAGCGCCCTTTCTCCGTTGCGATCCCGCTCATACCCACGCCGCTGATTTCCTCGAGGCCGCTGTTCCTGATCAACCGTGTCGCCAGGTCGAATCCCTTGTTCGCCTCCGCGCGCTGGTCGTCGGTGAGGACGGGCGCCACCTGGAGAATCCCGCGCCAGCTCGAGACCTGCTCGGACGCGCCGCGGATCCATTGTTCAGTGCCGAAATAAGCGAACAGGTTGCCGCCCGGCTCAAGCTGCGACGTGACCTCCTGAAAACTTGTCTTCTCCGCCGAAGCCATCGCCGGTCGGACCGGTTGGGGTTTGGCGGCGGTCGGCCCGGGCTGCGCTTCCTTCTTCCGGCTGCAGCCGGAGACGAGAAACAACGCTGCGAGAAAGACTGTTGAGGCGCGACGGATTTCGGAATTCGGTGCATTCATAGTTGGTCGCCTTGGTTTGTGGGCCGCAAGATTCGGTTGAGTCCTCAAAAAAGTAAAGATCGATTCAGACGCTGCCGTCAGAGCCGCCAGGGCCATTGACACGCGAAACTCCGAAGCGAACGATGCACCTGCTGATTTTTGCCGCTTCCTTCAGCTCCCGCATCATTCTAATCTCCCACCATGACCAGCTGGACGTCAGTCCTGATTGCCGGATCAATGTGGGTCGCCGGTGGAAACCTGCGTGCGGCGGAAGTTGGACTGATTAAAATCGATGGCGCGATTGGCCCCGCCACCGCCAGCTACATTTCCCGGGCCATTGACGTCGCTGCCGCGCGCCAGGACGCCTGCCTCATCATCCAACTCGACACGCCCGGCGGCCTGCTCGATTCGACCAGGGATATCGTGCAGAAGTTCTACACCTCGCCCGTGCCAACGGTCGTTTACGTTGCCCCCGCCGCTGCGCGCGCGGGCAGTGCGGGCGCATTTATCACGATGGCCGCCGACGTAGCCGCAATGGCGCCGCACACGAGAATCGGCGCTGCGCATCCGGTTTCCATCGGCCTGAGTCGCGACGCGGAAAAAACCGATGACGTGATGAAGAAGAAAATGGAGAACGATACCGCCGGCTTCATCGAAACCATCGCAGACAAGCGTCATCGCAACGCCGAGTGGGCCAGGTCGGCCGTCACCGAGAGCGTTGTCATCACGGCCGAGAAGGCGCTCGAATTGAACGTCATTGACCTCATCGCTGACGACCTGCCCGGCCTGCTCGACCAACTCGCTGGCCGCACTGTCGGCGACAAAACGTTGGAAACGGCGAAAGCTGAAATATTTGAAATCCGGATGACTGCGAGTGAGAAATTCCTGCAACTGTTCCTGCGGCCCGAGATGATGTTTGTGCTCATGCTCGTGGTCATTTACGGGATCATCGGCGAATTGAGCAATCCGGGCGCGATCCTGCCGGGCGTCGCGGGCGCGATTGCGTTGATCCTCGTGCTTTACATGTCTGCGGTCCTTCCCGTGAACACCGCGGGACTGGCATTGATGGGCCTCGCGGTGGTGCTGTTCATCGTGGACGTGTTCGCGCCCACGCACGGCGTTCTGACGGCGGGCGGCATCGTGTCCTTTTTCCTCGGCGCGTTGATATTGTTCGATCGTAGCGACGCGAGCTTCAAATTGTCCCTCGCTTACATCGTTCCGGCGACGGTGCTGACGGCGGCGTTTTTCATTTTCGTCGCGGGCGCTGGATTGCGCGCGCAATTCCAGCCGGTTCAATCCGGCAGGGAAACGATGCCGGGCAAAACGGCCAACGCGATTTCACGCATTGCCGCGGACGGCGGCAAGGTGTTTATCGAAGGTGAATATTGGAACGCCGTGAGCGAAACGCCGGTCGAACCCGGCCAAACCGTCGAAGTCATCGGCATTGAGGGATTGACGTTGAAAGTGAAACCCAAAAACCAATGAAGGAGAAATTATGGACCACTTGTTAAACCTGGCTGCCAGACTCGGTCCCTGGGCCATTGTCTTGATTGTGCTCGCGGTGGTTGTGCTGCCGCAGTCAATCCGCATTCTGCGCGAATACGAACGCGGCGTCATTTTCCGGCTCGGCAAATTGCAGGGCGCGAAAGGGCCCGGACTCATCTTCCTCATTCCGGTCGTGGACCGCATGGTGAGGATGGATTTGCGCGTGGTGACCATTGACGTGCCCAAACAGGAAATCATGACGCGCGATAACGTGCCCGCCACGGTCGATGCCGTGGTTTATTTCCGCGTCGTTGATCCGAACGCTGCGGTGGTGAAGGTGGAAAATTTCTGGAAAGCGACTTCGCTCATCGCGCAAACGACGCTGCGCAGTGTGCTGGGCCAGTCACCGCTGGACGACCTGCTTTCGCAACGCGATATCATCAACCAAAAGCTGCAGGAAATTATCGACAAACAAACCGAGCCATGGGGCATCAAAGTCACGGGGGTGGAAGTGAAGGAAGTGGCATTGCCCGAAAGCATGAAGCGGGCGATGGCCAAACAAGCCGAGGCCGAACGCGAACGCCGGGCGAAAGTCGTGAACGCAGAAGGCGAATTTCAGGCCGCCGAGAAAATGGTGCAAGCCGCGGCGATGATCGCCAAAGAACCGATTGCGTTGCAACTACGCTACCTCCAGACCATGCGCGAAATGGCGAGCGAACACAACACAACGACCTTTCTGCCGCTGCCGATAGACTTGTTCTCGGCCTTTTCGAAGAAATAAACGATCCCGCCACGTTGGCCAAATGGACTGCCGCCAGCCACGTCGAGTGCGACAAAGGTAGGGCGGGCTGTCCTCTGCCCGCCGAGGTGGGAAGCGGAACCTCCGCTGGCGCGCACGGAGTGACGCGCCCTACCACCAACGCCCGGTAGGGCGGGCAGTCCTCTGCCCGCCGAGGTAGGAGGCGGAACTTCCGCCGGCGCGCAGCGGAGTGACGCGCCCTACCAATTACGGCAAACGCCAGCGACCGCTTTCAACATGAATCAGCAGACCTGCATCGCGGAGAACCTGAAGTTGCTGGCGGATTTTAGCCGCCGGGGCGTCCGCTCGCACGGTTGGTCCAGCCGTCCCTACCGAATCAGTTCAACGCGATGACGTGGATGGGGCGGTTGACGCGTGATCCGCCGTTTGATCTACTCCGGCCGGATCAATATGGCTGCGGCAACTATCAAGCTGTTTCTTCCCAATGGCGATGCCCAAAGCCTCCGCATAACTGAAATCTCTAACTGGACAGGCAAAGCGCTCGCCGCACCACGTACTGAACTGGAGAGTTTTTTCGAGCGCGAAGAGATAGACCAAGCCGGAGTTTATTTTCTTGTCGGAACAGACGCTCAATCAAATAAGCCGAAAGCCTACATCGGCGAAGCCGAAGATGTCGGCAAACGTTTGAAGCAGCAGCGCGAAAAAGAATTCTGGGTGCAGGCCATTGTGTTTGTCAGCAAGGACGAGAATCTGACGAAGTCTCATATTCGATATTTGGAAGGTCGGCTCATTGCGGAAGCTGCGAAAATCGGACGCTTTGAGCTTGAGAACGACCAGACGAGCGGCGCAAAGCTACCGGAAGCTGACCGCGAAGACATGGAAGTTTTCCTGACGCGCATCTCCCAACTTTTGCCGGTCTTGGGCTGTGACATTCTCACTCCACTGGTAAAAGTCGGAAAATCCAAAACGGCGAGCACCTTGCTGACGTTTCCAATCAAAGGATTGACCGCCACAGGACAGAGAACATCAAATGGTTTTGTGGTCTTCAAAGACTCTGAAGCAACTTTGGATCTGAGACCGTCAGCCCCGCCGTGGGTCATGCAACTGCGAGAAAAGTATGTCGCAGACGGCACGCTCACAAAACTGAGTGACAAATTCAGATTTACAAGAGACACAGAATTTACGAGTCCGAGCGCGGCTGCTGCAGTTGTTTGCGGTGGGCATGTCAATGGCCTGACTGCTTGGCGTAATTCTGAGGGAAAAAACCTCAAACAACTCGAAGGCGCAGCGTAGCGTCACGACTTTACGCGGAGGATTTCCGTCTGGCAGCGGACAATATGCGTCGTCTCCCGTTTCTTTCCGTTCGGTGTCTTTGCCCACGCGTCCTGCAAGCTCACGTCAACCGTTGTGTGAACCACGCTCGCGGATGAGACGGCGGCACACGAGAGAAAGACAAACTTCGTCTCGTGAAAGATGCAGTCAGTCTTCGGCTCGGCGTCTTTCATCCACCCGATCCGATCCATAGATCGGCCAAACAGATCAAGATCATTTGCTGAAAAAGTTTCGATGCAAATCGCCACGCGGATTTCACGCAACCAAAGCGTGATGATTTCCCTGTCTGCCCGGCGCAAAGCCAATCCTGCGTGATTGAGGTCGAGTTCAATGCCAAAGAAACCCCGAGACAGCCGCACGCACGCGACAGCCGTCGTTCCACCGCCCAGGAACGGGTCGAGGACTAGGTCGCCTTCGCGGGTGGAGGCGAGCAGGCAGCGTTCGACGAGGGCGACGGGTTTTTGCGTGGGATGTTTGCCGAAGGTTTTTTCGTCGGTGCCCGGCGCGGGCAGGGTCCAGATGGTTGACACGGATTGGCACGGATTTTCACTGATTTCTTTTCTCAATCCGTGTTCATCCGTGTTAATCCGTGTCTCAAATTCATTGGCGCGCCAGACGGTTTTCATCTGTTTGCCGGTGACCTTGCGCATTTCCTGGTAGTTGAAGGTGTGTTTGCTTTTCTCATTTTTCGCCGCCCAAAGAATCGTCTCGGTGGAATGAGTGAAGTAGCGGCAACTCAGGTTGGGCGGCGGGTTGGGTTTTTCCCAGGCGATGTCGTTGAGGATTTTGTAGCCAAGTTGTTGCAGCGCGTAACCGATGGAGAAGATGACGTGGTGCGTGCCGCTCACCCAGATAGTACCGTGCGGTTTGAGGACGCGCTGGCAGCGGCGCAGCCATTCGAGGTTGAACTCGTGGTTCAGCTCCGGGCCGCGGGACTTGTCCCAGTCGCCCTTGTCCACCTTCACCATGCGCCCGGCGTGGCAGGTGATGCCGCCGTTGGAGAGGAAATAGGGCGGGTCGGCAAAGATGCAGTCGAAGCGGCCTTCGGGATATTTGACGGCGATGGCGTCGAGGAGTTCGAGGCAGTTGCCTTGGTAAAGCCAGAGCGAGCGGGCGGAGTCGGAGAAAATATGAGTCAAGGCTGACGAATCGTCCGGCGACGGGCGGGGGACAGCCTCGATTTCGCCATCGTCGCGGAGGACGAAGGCGGACGGCGCGAGGGGATGGTAGGGCGCGATCTCTGCATCGCTCGGAGAGCGAGCCCCGGCTCTCGGCGGCGATGGCGCTGTAGCCGCAAGCTTCAGCTTGCGCGGCGCGACCTGAAGGTCGCGGCTACCCGGTTTCGGCGGCGGTGTTCGGTAAAGAGGCTTGGATTTGTCCGTCTTCTTTTTCTTCGGCACGGACAGGATCAATGGATCAGATCCGTCGCGCGGATCAAGCTGTAAAAGTGTGAAGGGCAGGGATGGCTCAGGGCCATTGACAAAGTGCTGGCTCAGGCGGACTGCCAGTCCGCGATACAGCCGATTGACAATCGGCGCTACACCGTAGCGCAGACTGGTAGTCTGCTGTATCGCCGGTTGTTAACCGGCTACGGCTGGGCAACCATTGGCGCGAACTTTGTCAATGGCCCTGAGGGATGGCTGACCAGCCGTTCGCGCATCGGAATGGACCGCTCGGCGAACGGCACGGTTACGGCGCGCATGGCTCAGCCCGGATAATCCTTTAGGTCTCTAAATCTCCGAACTCTGGCGCGTGACAGAAATGGGATTGCAATGTTTCGCGGCTTCCCCAACATCACCGCCACGCGCCAAGAGCGCGCCGATGTAAAAATGATTGTGTGCAAATGACGCTTGGCATTCGTTTCCGTCCGCGACTGCTGGAGGCGCTGAAACACTATTCCCGCCAGGATTTACTTGCCGACCTCACGGCCGGTGCCACGGTCGGCCTCGTCGCTCTGCCGCTGGCGATGGCGCTGGCGATTGCCTCGGGGCTGAAGCCGGAGATTGGAATTTTTACTTCGGTGGTCGCTGGGATTCTTATTTCGGCGCTCGGCGGCTCGCTGGTACAAGTCGGCGGACCGGCCGGAGCGTTCGTGCCGTTGCTGGCCCCGATCGTCGCCACGCACGGACCGGAAGGACTCATCGTCGCTTCGTTGATCGCCGGACTCATCCTCATCGTGATGGGCATGACCGGCCTGGGCGGGTTGATCAAATACATCCCTTACCCCGTCGTCACCGGCTTCACCAGCGGCATTGCGATCATCATCCTCAGCACGCAAATCAACGACTTTTTCGGCCTCAACATGAAATTGCCGCCGGACTTCATCGGCAAGATCGAAGCGCTCGCGGGACACTTCCGACCGAATGCTTTGACGCTGGCCATCTCCGTCGCGAGTGTGTTGCTCATCTTCGCCTGGCCCAAAGCGTGGGGCCGCCGCGTGCCGGGTTCCATCGCGGCCATCACGCTCGGCGCGGCGGCAGTGAATTTGTTTCACCTCGAAAGCTTCGGCATTCAAACGATCGGCACCCAATTCGGCGGCATTCCTCTCGGTTTTCCTTCGCCGCACTGGCCCCGCCTGCCGTTCGACGAATGGCGCAACCTGCTCAACGCCAGCCTCACCATCGCCATCCTCGGCGCGATTGAATCGTTGCTCTGCGCGGTGGTCGCTGACGGCATGATTGACGACCGCCACGACTCCAATCAGGAACTCATGGGGCAAGGCATCGCCAACATCGGCTCGGCCCTGTTCGGTGGCATGCCGGCGACGGGCGTAATCGCGCGGACCGCCACCAATGTGCGGAGCGGCGCGCGCACCCCGGT
>QHOP01000500.1 GCA_003219345.1 Verrucomicrobiota bacterium | reverse complement strand
AACGACAACCAGCCTGGCGACAGCATCCAAAGCAGCAGCCAGCAACGGCATCGCAACGATTTCATTCAGTTAACTGCCAATCGGCACATCTTCCGCGCTGACTTTGGCGGCGCTTTCACGGCGCGTGCAGGCTTTCAAAAGACGCCAAGGGCGCGTGGCGGGCGGGCCCGCGGCCTTGGTTCGAAATCGGAGATTCACCGGCCCCACTTCCAGCTCCTCGACAGTCCCTCATCGTCATCTCCGCTCCTGGGCTTGCTCAAGTAGAGCCACCTGATTGGCATCCTGTTCAATCGCGCCCCATCCTCGCAGGTCCGACCAGCGTCCTGGACTGGCCTTCTGTATGTCCTCGTCAGGATTATGCTGACTCAGCACCATGACCGGAACGTTCAATTCATTGGCCAACGCCTTGATGCTGTTGGAAATGTCAGCGCTTTCCTGCCGCCGGTTTTCTGCTCGCCGCGAAGTAGAATGGAGCAGTCGCAGGGAGTCAATGACGAAAAGCTTGATCCCGTATTCCCGGGACGTTCGCGTGCCTGGACGGGCAGTTGAAGCTGCTGGCCATGCTAAGTAACCGCATCGTCACTGAATTTCGCCCTGCTCTCGAAACGCGTAATCGATCGCAGGAACGTCAGCGGGACATCTCCAGTGGGTCCGTTGCGTTGCTTGGCAATCAATAAGTTAATGGGAAGAACCTCGGGTATCGTGCCGGTATCCTCGTCTGTCACGTCGTCTTTCCTTCGGCTTGGATCATCCGGATCGACCTTGTACAAAATGCCAACGAGATCGGCGTCCTGTTCGATTGCGCCCGATTCCCGGAGATCTGCGAGGTTCGGCTTCCTCCCCTTGTCTCGTTCGAAGTCTCGATTCAGTTGGCTCAGCACGATCATGGGAACCTTAAGTTCTTTTGCCAGCGCCTTCACCCCGTTCGATATATCGGCGATCTCCTGCTGCCGATTGTCGATCTTTCGCGACGTGGAATGCATTTGCTGCAAATAATCGATCACAAATAATCTGATTCCGTATTGTTGGGCCATGCGCCGCGCCTTGGCGCGAAGCTGGAGGATGGAAAGACCTGAAGTATCGTCTATGTACAGCGGGGCGCCCGCTAACTGGCCGGCGGCACTGGTGATTTTCGGAAAGTCCCGCTCGACCAAAAACCCGCTGCGAATATCTTTGAGGTTCACTTTGGCTCGTGAACACAACAGACGAAGCACCAGCGAGTCCGCGGTCATCTCCAGGCTGAACACACCGACCGGCAGCCGGTCATCCACCGCCACATGCTCGGCGATGTTCATGGCCAGAGACGTTTTCCCCGTGCTCGGACGCGCGGCAATGACGATCATCTCGCCTTCATGCAGGCCGCTGGTCATTTTGTCCAGATCGGCAAATCCCGTGCCGATGCCGGTTAACATTCCCTGCCGCTGGTGGTAGATCTCGATCGTGTTGATGGCCCGATGAACCAGATCCTTGATGGTATTGGTGCTGGCCTCGACGCGCTCTTCGCTGATGCGCAAAACGTCGCGCTCAACCTCGTCGAGCAATGAGTCCACCGCGCCTTCATGCTCGTAAACGCGTCCGACGACGCCCGTGCAGGTCTGGATCATTCGTCGCAGCAAATGTTTTTCCCGGACGATGTCCGCGTAGTACGTGAGGTTGGCCGCCGACGGCACGGCGTCCTGCAACGACGAGAGGTACGAGAGTCCACCGACGCCTTCAAGCTGGTTCCGGTCTTTGAGCCGCTGCTGGACCGTCACCAAATCAATCGCCTCTTTGTGATCATACATCTCGACGAACAACTCGTAGATGTGCCGGTGGCGCAGATCGTAAAACACTTCCGAACCGGCTTTGAATTTCTCGATGCAAACGCCCATGCTCTCGTTGGACGACAGTAACGCGCAGCCGAGCACGCCCTGCTCGGCTTCGATCGAATGCGGTGGAAGGCGGTCCACATTGACTGCGCCCGTAGCCGGCGATTTTTGCCGGCGCGCTTTCTGCAAATCCGGCGACGGTCCGCTGGCCCCGGTTTCAAGGGAATCAATCATGCGAGAAACCAGACAGAAAAATTTGGCGCGCCGCAAACAAGAGTTATTCTTGAATAATCACAGGTTGTGCACAAGGCGCGCTGGCTCCTGTGTAAAAAGCGGATGCCGGCCAACGGTCGTAGCGCCGACTTCCTGTCGGCAGCAGGCACACTCTTCCCTCGTTAGCGAACCTGCCGCGGGACTTGCGCGCTAGGCGAACAGCAAAAGTTGGACTGCAAGAAAAAGGCGAGCCGATCTGCTCTGCCGGCTCGAAGAAAAATTCCGACCGTAAATTACTCCGCCTTTTTCTCAGCTTTCGGTTTCTTTGGCGGGCGTTCCTTTTTCGCCGCCGCTTTGGCCGGGGCAGCCTCTCCCGTCTTTGCCGAAGCGGCTTCTTTGCCTTTCTGCGGCGCGGCCTCTTTTGACTTCGGTGCAGCGGCGGGTGCTTCAACCGGCTGCGACAGCGTGGTGGGGCTTTCGGCGCGGACTTTCAGCGTCGCGGTCACTTCGGGATGCAAACGCAGCTCGACGTCGTGCTCGCCCAGCGTGCGCAACGGATGTTCGAGATGAATCTTCTTCTTGTCGATGGCGATTTCGAACTGGTGCCGGAGTTCGTCCGCAATCGTGCCGGCAGTGATCGAACCGAACATCTTGCCTTCTTCGCCGGCCTTCACGTTGAGGACGAGCGTCATCTTCGAAAGGGCCTTGGCCAGTTCGCTCATGGTGTTGAACTCATGGGCTTCGCGCTGGGCGCGGCGTTGGCGCAGCGCTTCGAGACGCCGCTTGTTCGCCGCCGTCAACGGAATCGCAAGTCCCTGCGGAAAAAGATAGTTGCGCGCGTAACCGGCGGCGACCTTCACCTGGTCGGACTCGGCGCCAAGGCCAATCACCTGATGAGCAAGAATGACTTCAGTTTTTGCCATACGCAACGTTGAGCGTTGAGAATTGAAGGATCAATCAGAAACTTCGCTCGCCGCGTCTGCAGCCGGGAGTCAGAAGGGAACGTCGTCCTCCAGTGGCGGCTCTTCCACTGCCTCCGGTGCCGCTGCCGGGAGAGCCGCCGGTTTGGGGCGTGCCGCAGCGGGCGCGCCGCCTTCGCGGGACTGACCGGAGCCTAGAAACCTCACGTTTTCCGCCGTGACGAGAATCTTCGTGCGTTTCTGGTTGGTCTGTTTGTCATCCCACGTGTCCATGCGCAGACGCCCTTCAACCAGGATCGGGCTGCCCTTCTTCAAATACTGGCCGATCGTTTCCGCCTGGCGACTGAACGCCTCGACGTCGATGAACAACACATCCTCCTTGGTTTCGCCCGTTTCAGTTTTCCACGTCCGATTAACAGCCAGACCGAGTTTGGCTACTGCCGTGCCTTTGGGCGTGTAACGCAGTTCCGGGTCCCGGGTCAGATTTCCCATCAAAATGATTTTGTTGAAACTTGCCATAACAGTTTATTTGGGTTTAGTGGTTTCTTTGGGCGGCGGGGCGACTGTGAAAAGGACACGAAAGACTTCTTCGTTCAAATCGAATCGTTGGCGCAGATGATTCACCGCGTCCGGCGCAATTTCAAAAATGAAATTCACGTAGAAACCCGAATGGTGCCTGCGATCAGCCACGCGGGTGAAGTTGCGTTTGTCCATCTTCTGAACGGTTTCCACTTTGCCGCCCGCGGCGGTGATCTCCGAGGAGATCTTATCCAGGACATCTTTGATGCCTTCCTCTTTGCCCGCGGTGTCCAGGATGAACAAGCCTTCGTATTTTTTCATCGTTTGTCTTCGCTTTCCAGGCTCTGCACTGCTCCGTTAAATTGACTCATGGCTTTGGCGATTCCGTCTTTTATCCAGCACTCGATCTGGTCTGCCGCTTGATCCAAAACCTTTTTCAGCAGCGCTGATTCGGCCGCGCTGAAACGGCCTAAGACATGGTCGGTTATCTCACGCGCCGCGCCTGGCGCCCGGCCAATCCCGACCCGCAATCGGGCGTACTCTCGCGAGCCCAGACGCTGCTCGATCGATTTCAGACCGCGGTGTCCGCCGCTACTGCCCTGCCCTCGGAGCCGGATTTCAC
>QHOP01000432.1 GCA_003219345.1 Verrucomicrobiota bacterium | reverse complement strand
TGCTGGTCAGTCTGCCGCCGGGACTCAAACTTCTGCCCGGCGAAGTGGTCGATCTGGCTATCCGGTAGTGGTCGGCCAGGGGCGGCGGGGAGTCCTTCCCAATCCCCGCTACTTGACGTCCACGCTCAGGCGGTTTTTTTCCAAGGTGTTGCCTTCGTTCAGGGCCAACTGCGCCACCGCCTTGTTATAGTCGGATAGAGCGCGGATTTCGGCCGTGCGCGCATCGGTCATTTTTTGCTGAAGTTGAAGCACGACAAAGGGAGTGCTGACGCCATTTTGCAGTTTCTTCTGCTCTGCCTCCAGTGCCGCCTCGGCATACACACGCGCTTCGCGGGTCGAGTTTGTCCGCTTGTAAGCCGACTGGGCCGCCTTCAGGGAATCGTCCACCTGGACGAGGACGTCTTGTTCCACCTTTTTCAATTGCAGCGCGGCCTGTTGTTTCACGGCCCGGCTGGCCCGGTAGCCGTTGCGCGCAGCCCGGTTGCCGCCCAACGGAATGCTGAACTCGACGCCGTAAGAGTAGATCGGATTGCTCTGATCGCGGATATCTCCGAAGGTGTCGCCCAAGGAATTTCTCCAGCCTTGGAGACCGTAGCCGCCGACCAGGTCCAACCTGGGGAAAATCTGATTGAAGCGGTAGCGCACAACGATGCCCTGCTTTTCCAGCTCCAGCCTCAACTGGACCAGGTCGGGCCTGCTGCCGATGGCGCTTCGCCAACTGTCCGACCGGTCGAATATTTGAGGGACTGCGATCAAGCCTTCGCCGGGCTCCACGTTCACGTCAACCCAGCTCTGGAACTCGTCGGTCATCAGGTTCTTCAAAGCGTTCTGCTGCTCTGCCAGCGCCTGCTCTGCGGTGTATAAGTCCGTCTGGACGGTTTGGACCTGCGCCTCGGCCTGCTTCTCGTCCAAGGGCGGCAAGTCGCCCACCTCCACACGCTTGCGGGTTTCCTTGAGCAACTGGGTGGCAAGTTCAAGGGCTTTTTCCTCAACCCTGATTTTTTCGCGGGCGAAAACCAGTTCGTAGTAGGTCTGTTGAACGGCGTTGATGGTATTCATGATTTTCCAACGCAAAGCCATCTCCGAAATCTTCAGGTTCTTCTTGTTGACCCAGATTTTCTGACGGTAGGCGTCGATCCAAAAATCCCTCAGCAACGGCTGTCGCAGGGTGATGGCGGAGACCGAAAAATACTGGTTAGTGTCGCGAATCCCGTTCGGTGGAAACAAGACGGCATCCTTTGGGCTCAGGGAAAAGTCGGTTCGAGCGCTCAGATAACTCGCTGTGCCCCCCGCGTCATAACTCAACCCGGTCGGTAACAGGCCCGTTATCCCCAGCCCCAGCGCATCCGTGCTCAGCTCATATGGAGCGTCGATCCCCGGCTTTTTCGAATCGAATGTCGCCGGCTGGTTGAGGAACCGCTCGCCGGCACTGGCGTTGAAGGACGGCTCGTAAGCTCCGTATGAGCCGTCCAGGTTGAATCGCGCGATCTCCGGCGCCAATCGCTCGATCTGCACGTCATAGTTGTGCAACAACGCCAGTTGAATGCACTCGCTCAAAGAAAGCAGTCGGTTGGTCTGGCCTTCGGATCGCGTGTCGGCAACGAACGTCGTGAGAAGCAGAATAAAAACGGTCTTGCGTAACATGGGCAACGCAGGCTGCACGATTCATACCAATTCGTCAAACTTCAATCGCCGGTTTCACGGTGCGCCGAGTCGCGCTTCTGATTTGCCATCGGCTCGCTTCCGGCTAATTTCCTTTTGTGCACAACGAGTTTGCGGTGACCGCTCATTGGAAGCGCGGATTTGAAGAAGCCGGACTTCAATCCTGGGCCGAACAGTTGCGCGACGGGCTTCGCGCGCCGCGCGTCTCGTTCGGGCTGGTTTTCATGTCTCCGGCATTCTTCTCTCAGGCGTCCCAGGTGTTGGAGATTCTCCGTGTCCACAGCCAAATTCCACTTCTGGTAGGCTGTTCCAGCGCCGGTCTCATCGCTGGCGGCCAGGAGATCGAAGACCGGGCCGGTCTCGTGCTCGGCTTGTTCGCGTTGCCCGGCGCCGAGCTGAGAGCGTTTCATTTCACACAAGCGCAGGCGGAGGAATCCAACGGTCCCGGTTACTGGCATCTGGAAACGGGCATCAGTCCGGAGCAGACCAATGGCTGGCTGATCTTTGCCGACCCGTTTCATCTGGACGCCGAGAGCTGGTTGCGGGGTTGGAACGAAGCTTATGCGCCGTTGCCGATGTTGGGCGGACTGGCCAGCGGGGATCACCGCGAGCAAATCACGCAGGTTTATTTGAACGGCGATGTGTTTGAAGCAGGCGGCGTAGCGGTCTCTGTTGGCGGCGACGTCAAACTCGCCCGGCTTACGAAGTCCTCGCCGAAACCTTCGCTGGACTCCGCGCCGTCGAAAAAACGAAAACGCAAGGCAACCTGTTCGTGGGCCTGGTCATCAACGAGTATCTGGAGGAATTCCAACGCGGCGATTTTCTGGTTCGCAACCTGCTTGGGGCCGACCCGCGCTCGGGCGCCATCGCCGTCGGCGCATTCCCGCGCCCCGGCCAGACGATTCAATTTCAACGACGGGACGCCACGGCCGCGACCGAAGACATGGTGGCGTTGCTGTCGCGCGCGAAAGAAAAGCTCGGCCAGGCCACGATTTACGGCGCGTGCCTCTGCAGTTGCAACGGGCGCGGCCACCGCCTTTTCGGCCAGCCGAACCATGATGCGGGATTGATTCAGCAAAAGTTGGGGCCGCTGGGTTTGATCGGCTTTTTCTGCAACGGCGAAATCGGACCGGTCGGCGACCGCAATTTTGTGCACGGCTACACGGCTTCGTTGGCGCTCTTTGTGAAGAAATGATTGGAATTGACTGTGGAACAGCAAGCGGCCCGACAACCCCATCCTGGCCAAACGCAACCGACCCTTATTTATCCTCTGACTTCAATCCTTGAGCCGCTGGAACCGGCGACCTTGTTCCCGCGTCTCCAGCCGCTTGAAGTCGAGTTGGGCAGCGGCGACGGCTCGTTCATCGCGCAATACGCGCAACTGCTTCCCGACCGGAATTTTCTGGCCGCATCGAAGCTTCCTACCTGCTCGAATATTTGCTGCCGCGCGAATCACTCCGCGCCTTGCACGTTTATTTTCCCGACCCGTGGCCGAAGCGAAAGCATCGCAAAAACCGATTGGTCAACGCCCGCTTCACGGAGCTGGCACGCCGGGTACTGACGCCCGGCGGCGTGGTTTATTTGCGGACCGATGACGAAGATTACTTCGCGCAGATGACTGCGGCCTTCGCCGCGAACACGGATTTTTGCCTTGCGGAAATGCCGGCTGAACTGAGCCGCATCATGACCGACTTTGAAAAAGATTTTCTGGCCAAAGGAGTAAATACGCGGCGCGCAGCCTACCAGCGTCGTTGATCTCTCCAAACTCGGCGGGGCGGGCTCCTGCCAGGCCCTGAAATCCATAAAGAACCCGGCTCGCAATTGCGCTCGCCCCACCTCAGGGAACCGGTTCTAAACATCGATGACCGGACCGTCCCCGTCGCCTCCGCCCGAACGAGGCTTGCCGCGGCGAAATTCGATCCGGCTGTCGCCGGTGCCGGTGATCGAGTTCAGCACCAGCGAAACCAGGCTGATGATAAGCGAACCCCAGAAAGCGGCCCGGAAATCGGCGACCACAAATGATTTCATCACGTGCCCCACAAAATAGAGCAGGAGCGCGTTGATCACGAGCGCGAACAGTCCCAGGGTAATAATGACCAACGGCAGCGACAGCAGCCAGAGCAAAGGACGCAGCGACGCGTTGAGAATGCCGAGCAACAGCGAGGCCGCGAACAATGCGGTGATGCTGTCACACTCAATTCGAGGGACGATTTTTACCGCGACCATCACGGCGAAAGTGTTGATGAGCCATCGCTGCAAGAAATGTTTCAGGGACTCAGACATTCCATTTGGGCCGCCTGCCGCTCCGGCGTGTTCCTGCCATTTAATCAGCCAGTGACGACTCGGAAAACGCATCGGTGCGAGCGTGTGATTTTATGCGAGGGAAGACAAGCCGGCATTTGGCAATTCTTTTGTTCGACCCCGCCGCTCGGCCTCGAGCCCGATTTGGAGAAAACGGACCGGCGGTCGACAATTCAAGGTGATCCGTTCGACACCCGCCGGCTTCAGGCAAAACTGCCCGGGACGCAGTTTGATTTCTTCGTTCGCATGTTGGATGGTCAGGTGTCCCTCCAAAACGCCGATGATCCTCAGGTGCGGATGCCGGTTGCTGATCTGGCCGCTTCTGCGATCCACAACCTCTTCCACCGTAAACGGCGGACCCTTCACCAGATCCCGCGATTGAAATTCTTCGCCTTCCTCAGTCCGCGGTTCGCCTTTGGTCAGCGCCGGCTCGAAATCGCTGAAGTCAATGCACTCCAATGACTGCTCCACGTGCAGCGCGCGCGGTTGGCCGTCCAGACCGGGTCGGTTCCAGTCGAATACGCGGTAGGTCGTGTCTGAGTTCTCCTGGATTTCAAAAATCACAATGCCGGCGCCGATCGCGTGCACGCGTCCGCTCGGCAGAACCATCACATCGCCCGGCTTGACCGGCACACGATGAAAGCAATCCGCCACGGTGCCGTCGGTGATTTTGCGTTCAAACTCCGCGCGCGCGACGCCGCGCCGCAGACCGACATAAAGCTCAGCGCCCGGCTGCGCATCGGCGATGTACCACATTTCGGTTTTCGGCTCGCCGCCAAGCCGCGCTGCGACTTCCGCCGGCGGATGGACCTGCAGCGAAAGTCGCTCCCGGGCGTCGAGGATTTTGACGAGCAATGGAAAACGCCCGCCGGGCGAATTGGCCGGACCGAGCAATTCCTCGGCCTGATGCTCCATCAGCCAGCGCAGGTCTTTTCCCGCCAACGGCCCGTTCGCGATGACGCTTACGCCTTCGGGCCGGTCGGTGATTTCCCACGACTCCCCCACCGGAACGTGCGGCGGCAGTTTTTTTTGATAGAGCCGCTCCAGATTGCGCCCGCCCCAGACGCGCTCCTTGTAAATCGGATCGAACGTGAGCGGGTAGAGCATGTGAAGAAATCCGAATGCCAAATGACGAATTGCCTAAATCAACAACCGGTCAGCGGAAGATTCTCCCTCTCCCCGAGGGAGAGGCTGGGGTGAGGGGAAAGGTGACGCTCGCACTGCAAACCGCGTTCGCACTTCCCCAGAAGTCTGCTGATCGCCCGAAGGGCCGTATGGCTTTGAGCCATTCATCCTTTCATGCCTCCCGCTTGGGCGGAGGTCGTTGACTGGAACCGTTACGGCTAAGCCGCCGCCGGCTGCTCCAGATAATGCCCGTACGACCGGTATTTGTCGTAGCGCCTTTTCAGTCGTTCGGCTGTCGACAGCTTGTGCAACTGCTTCAGGTGTTTGAGCAGGTGCTGTTTCAACGTCTGCGCGGTCGCCGCCGGATCGTTGTGCGCGCCGCCGAGCGGTTCGGGAATGATTTCATCCACCAGGCCGAGGTCGTGGAGGTCCTTGGCCGTGATCTTCAGCGCTTCGGCCGCCTTCGCAGCCGCCGCGCGGTCCCTCCAAAGAATCGCCGCGCAACCTTCCGGACTGATGAC
Source organism: Verrucomicrobiota bacterium (assembly GCA_003219345.1). Lineage (GTDB taxonomy): Bacteria > Verrucomicrobiota > Verrucomicrobiia > Limisphaerales > AV2 > AV2. Next base: position 15,108 of record QHOP01000432.1, on the reverse strand, counting down.
CGAGTAATAGGCGTTTTCCAGAATCAGCACGCGATCGGCCACGCCGATGCCCAGCGCGCCGCCCGAACCGCCTTCCCCGACCACCACCGCGAGGATCGGGATTTCGAATAGCATCATCTCACGCAGATTGACGGCGATGGCTTCGGCGATGTGCCGTTCTTCCGCGCCGATGCCGGGATAAGCGCCGGCGGTGTCAATGAGCGCAATGATCGGCAGACCGAACTTGTCCGCCAGGCGCATCAACCGAAGCGCCTTGCGATAGCCCTCCGGATGGGCCGAGCCGAAATTGCGCAAAATGTTTTCTTTGGTGTCGTGCCCCTTCTGCGTGCCGATCACCACGACCTTGTGATCGCCCAGCCGCGCGAGACCGCCGACGATTGCCCGATCATCGGAATAAAGCCGGTCTCCGTGGAGTTCGGAAAAATCGGTGAACGTCATTTGCAGATAATCCAGCGTGTACGGGCGCTTGGGATGCCGGGCCAGTTGCACTCGCTGCCAGGGGGTCAAATTGGAGAAAATCATTCGCCGCGTTTCCTCAATCTTTTTTTCAATCTGCGCCGCTTCCTCCTCGAAACTGATGCCGAGCGAATGGGTTTCCGGATGTTTTTTGAGCTCCTCCAATTTGCGCTGCAATTCCACGATCGGTTTCTCGAAGTCAAGATAGTGTTTCATAGCGCGCGCGCACGTTTGATAGAGAAACTTTAGTTGCCCGGTCGCGTCCGCGCAACGCCGAATTCGGAGCAGTAAACGGGGTAGCAGAGCGCCGGGGCGTCGGAGAACTGGAAAAGGGCTTGGCATCAACCATAACCTCCTGGGACACTTCCGACCTGTTTGTGTTCAGCGTGGCGGCGCCCATCCTGGCTGCGGCATTTTGGTGCCCGGAGAAAAACCAAGGTTTTTCGGCGATCCACAGATAGCCGGACGATTTGAGGAGCTTGTTCCGCCGGGCGAGATGCCTGGCTCTTATGGCCGGCGAGATGCCCGCCGCGACGCCGCCTGACACATGCTTCCGGCTCTGATGGAGATCGCTGACCGGGTCGAACGCTGCGTGACGTCAGCAGCCAATAAAAAAAAGAGCCGGATTGCTCCGGCTCAGTGGTGATGAGGTCGCGTACGCCCTCACCCGGGCGCTCAGAAGGGCAACGAGACCAACTGTAACGCTGTTCGAGTCTCGTTACTAACAGGACCTCTCTGCCAACCCTAGCGAACAGCGCACTGACTACTTCAGTGATGATTTGAAACTTTGACTCCGAAATCCGTTCAAAAAAATTCGCACCAGTGGAAAAGGTTCTCCCGCCGCGCGTATGTGTTTGGGGTGGTGGCGGCCATCCTGGCTGCCGTAGAGGACGGCATCTTGGCGCCCGGAAAGAACGCCCGGTTTTTCGGCGATCTGCAAATAGCCGGACGATTTGAGGAGCTTGTTCCGCCCCGGGCAGGATGCCCGGCTCTACGGCAGGCGAGACGCCCGCCGCTACGCCCCTAAGCACATACCGCCGCTCTGCGATCGGCGGGACGCCCGTCCTGCTTTGGAATGTCGGTGAAAATAATTGTTTTGTGCCGCGACTGCAGCACTCGGGCCAGAGGCGTTTGGCCGTTTGCCGACAGTGATTCGCGCAGAGCGTTTTCTTTGGCGGGGCCCGAAGCCAGCACCCAGACCTGCCGCGCAGCCGCAATCGTCGCGAAACTGATCGTGATTCGCCGCGGGGGTGGTTTGGAGGCAACGACCGGGAGGTAAATCGACTTGTTCCGGATCACTTCAGCCGGCGCGCCGGGAAAAAGCGACGCCACGTGGCCGTCCTCGCCCATGCCCAGAAAAATCAGGTCGAGCACCGGCTGGCCTGCGGCAGTCAGCGGTGCGATGCGGCAAATCTCGGCCTCCGCTTCCGCCGCCGCCTGGTTGGGGGGGATCTCTCCCCGCACGCGATGGATTTTGTCCGGCTCGATTCGAAGTGGATCGAGCAAGTGGGTCTTCGCGAGCAGAAAATTGCTCTCCGTATCCGTCGGTGGCACGCAGCGCTCATCGCCCCAGAAAAAATGAACGTGATCGAGCGAGATAGACCGCGCTCGCGCCTGTGCTGCCACGGCCGTAAGATATTTCTTTGCGACCCGCCCGCTCGACAGCGCGACGCAATGGGGCGGGTCTTTGAGGGCGAGTGCTGCCAATTCATCCAGCCAGCGGTCAGCGACGGCGCTGGCGAGCGTGTCGTCGGAAGGAAACAAAATCAATTCGTGGTTTGCCATTGGGGTTTACACAGGCCGACGGAGCCGCAACCAAAGTGGATCGCCGAAAAACCGGGCGCTCTTTCCGGGCGGGAAATCAGAACTGGAGTGTGGACTTGCCGCTTCGCGGCCGCAGATGCCACCCACTACGGCGGCCAGGACTACGCTAAACACGTCGGTCGCAGTTCTTCACGTGATCGGTTGCGGATTGCGCCACGCGTGGCCGCGTTGCGCGAGCAGTTCGTCCGCTGCCACCGGCCCCCAGGTTCCCGCCGGATAAAATTCCTTGCCGCCCAACGATCGTGCTTCCCAGGCCTGTCGGATCGGATCGACAATGCTCCAGGCAGTCTCCACTTCGTCGCGGCGAATGAAAAGCGTCGCGTCGCCCGCGATGGCCTCCAACAGCAACCGCTCGTAGGCTTCAGGCGTGTAGGCGCCGAACTCGGAGTCGTAACTGAAGTGCATCCGCACCGGGCGGATCTCCATGCTCGTGCCGGGCACCTTGCCGTTGAAGCGAAGCGAAATGCCTTCGTTCGGCTGCAGGCGAAGCGTGACGGCGTTGGCGTCGAGCTTCGGTCCGCATTGCGCCGCGAACAACACGTGCGGCGTGCGCCGGAATTGCACGCGCACTTCACTCGCGCTCTGCGGCAGATTTTTTCCCGTGCGCAAATAAAACGGAACGTTCGACCAGCGCCAGTTGTCAACCAGCAGTCGCATCGCGACGTAGGTCTCAACGGTGGAATCGGGTTTAACCTTCGGTTCGTGGCGATAAGCGGGCCGCGGCTGGCCGTCCATTTCGCCCGCGGTGTATTGACCGCGCACGACGTTCGCGTCAACCTGGCTTGCCAGCATCGGACGGATGGACTTGAGCAGTTTGACCTTTTCATCGCGAATGGATTCAGCCTCCAGCGTTACCGGCGGTTCCATCGCCACCAGCGAGAGCACCTGCAGCAGATGGTTCTGCACCATGTCGCGCAGCGCGCCCGCCTCCTCGTAGTAACCGCCCCGCGTGCCGACACCCAGTTTCTCGCTTACGGTGATCTGCACGTGGTCCACCGATTGGCGGTTCCAGAGCTGCTCGAAAATTGAGTTTGAAAAACGGAACATCAAAATGTTCTGGACTGTTTCCTTGCCGAGGTAATGGTCGATGCGGAAGATTTGTTTTTCATGAGCGAAGCGGGTCAGTTCGGCGTTCAACTTGTGCGCCGAGGCAAGATCGTGGCCGAACGGCTTTTCCACCACCACCCGCTGGTCGGGTTCGGCAGCGACTTCTTTGCGCAAAAGGCCCGTTTGATGCAAATGCTCCACCACCTCGCCAAACTGGCTGGGCGAAGTCGCCAGATAAAACAGCAGATTGCGGCGCAGCTTGTCGTTGCTGAAGGACGCGAGACGGTCAGCCAGCTTTTTGTAGGCTGAGGGATCGGAAATATCTCCCTGGCAGTACGAGACGTTCGTCGCAAATTCCGCCCAAACCGCGTCGTCGATCGGTTTTGTGCGGGAAAACTGTTCCAGCGCAGCGCGCAGTTCCTGGCACCAGGCCTCGTCGGTTTTTTCACGCCGGGCGAAACCGATGATGCGAAACGGTGTCGGCAACTGCTTCTCCCGGCAGAGATGGTAGAAGGCTGGAATGAGCTTGCGCGCCGTCAAATCGCCGCTGGCGCCGAATATGACAATGGCGCACGGTTCGACGACCTTCCGCCCGAACTCAAACCGACAGGTCAACAATTCATCCAAAGGGTCCGCTTGTTCCATAGACGCAACACAATGGCGAAGTCGCCTCCGGGTTTCAACAACTCTCGCCGGGGAAGAGGGCAGGGGTGATGGCGCGCGTTTTCTCCACTCTCATAATTATTTTGAATCCTGCGTCCTGGGCCAAGCGGCGAGGGCGCCGATTGGAGCGCCCCGAGGCGGGCGCGGTCCCCACAGCGTTCATCGGTGCGTGCACGGGGCGCACCGGCGTGCCGAGCGCCGCTTCGACCGTTCGTCGGGCTATTTGCGCCTCCACCAAAGCATCAGTTCCAGGCCCGTGCGGTTCGGATACGATCGCGGCACCCATTCGCTCAGCAAATCGAAATACGGCGAAAATCTTTTCAACAGTTCGCCGCGCGTCGTGCCGAACGGCGGGCCGTCCTCGTCGGGGATCAGGTAGTTGACGGCGAGATAATTTCCGTCCGGCTTGAGCCAGCGCAGCACTGCCTTCACGTAGTTGTCGCGGTCGCGCGGATCAATCGCGCAAAACAGAGTGTGCTCGAAGACCCAGTCGAAGAGAAACGGCGGTTCGTCCTTGAGAAAGTCGTCGAGCGCAAAGCGGGCTTTCAGTCCTGCGGCGGCCGTGCACTCTTTTGCCAGTTGGACGGCCGACGGCGCGATATCGCAACCGACCGCGTCGAACCCGCCGCCTGCCCACGCGCGCACATCATGCCCCATCCCGCAACCCGGCACGCAAACGGTGCCGCGTTTTAACTCCGGATGCGCGGCCAAAAAATCGACGAGACCCGGCGAAGCCTCGCCTTTGTCCCAGGGCGTGTCTTGGGCCTGGTAACGTCCTTCCCAATAGTTTCCGTTCAGGATTGGCATCGAACCGCGAACAGTCAGGTTTACGATTTCAAGCAGGCCCGACGTTCGCACACAAATCTTGTTCAGGCTTGAGCGGAAGAACAACTTTCGAGTTCAACACCCTCGAACGGAAGCACACTAAATGGAGACGGCATCGCGCCTTCCGAAAAGGGGCTTCACAAATTCCTCCGATACCAATCCAGCGCGGCATCGAGGCCTCGTTCGATCCGGTGTGTCGGCGCGTAACCCACGAGGCGGCGAGCTTTGGAGATATCCGCTTGCGAATGGCGCACGTCGCCTGCGCGGAAGTCGCGGTAAATCGCCTGGTAGCGTTTCAGATGCGGGTAATACGACAACAAACGTTCACGCAGCAGGGCGAACAATTGGTTCAGACTCGTGCGTTCGTTGACTGCGACGTTATAGACCTGGTTGATGGCTTTCGGGTTCGTCGTCGTGGCTGCGAGCAGATTCATTTGCACGGCGTTATCGACGTAACAGAAGTCGCGGCTGGTCCGGCCATCGCCGTTGATCTGCACCCGCTGGTTTTTCATCATGGCCGCAATCCATTTGGGAACGACCGCGGCGTAGGCGCCGTTCGGGTCCTGGCGCGGACCGAACACGTTGAAGTAGCGCAGGCCGATGGTCTGCAGGCCATAGCAGCGGGCGAAAACGTCCGCGTACAGCACGTTCACGTGTTTGGTGACGGCGTAGGGCGAGAGCGGTCTGCCGATGATGTCCTCGACTTTGGGTAATCGGGGATGGTCGCCGTAAATCGCGCTGCTCGAGGCGTAAACGAAGCGTTTCACTTTTTGGTCGCGGGCGGCCACCAGCATGTGGATGGAGCCGGTCAGGTTGCAGGCATTGGACGTGAGCGGATCTTCAATCGACCTCGGCACGGAGCCGAGCGCCGCCTGATGCGAGACGAAATCCACGCCGTGACAGGCGCGTTGGCAGGTTTTCAAATCGCGGATGTCGCCGCTGATGAATTTGCAGTTTTTCCAGCGCGCGGGTCCGACCTGTTTCCTGATTTCCTCGAGGTTCCATTTCTTCCCGGTCGAGAAATTGTCGAGGCCGACGACCTTTTGCCCGAGCTTGAGCAGTGTTTCGACAATGTTCGAGCCGATGAATCCGGCCGCGCCGGTCACCAGCCAGGTCTTTGGTTTTGCTCCCAGTTCAATCTTCAGGTTTTCGTAGGAGGTCATTTTCCTTGCACCGTCGGGCATACTTCGTCTCCGTCAATTCGCACCGGTTGGGTCAAATTTCACCTGCATTGATCCTGCAACGCGCCTGCGCCTCAAAACCTAAACAATTTCCAGCTCCGTCGCATCGACCTTTACGGCGGCGGCCTGGGCGATGAAATCCAGGCGAAGGAGCACGAGCGTCGTTCCCGCGCGCTGTTCAACCGAGCCTTCCAGTCCGCGCAACGGACCGGATTTGATCCGCACCCGGCTGCCGGCGGAAATCTGCGGCGCCAGGCGGACCTCCAGGCCCGTTTCCAGCGCACGCAGGATGTCGGCCAACTGCTGCGCGAACGTTTCCTGGTCCGGCACGTCCAGCAGGTTGGCGACGTAATCGCTATGGTAAACGTGTTGACGCTGGCGCGTCAGCAATTGGAGAAACACATAGCCGGGAAAAAGCGGCTTCTGGAATGCGACGGTTTTGCCGCGATATTTGTGCAAGGCGCGGTAACAGGGCAACGTCGGAAGAAATCCCTCGCGTTGGCAGTAGTCCGCCAGTTTCTTTTCGCAGCGAGGACGCGTGTGCGCGACGTACCAGAGCAGTTCGTTCGTTGTCATTCGTGACGGTCGATAACTGACAAACCGCGGCCAGCGAGGCAAGCGGCAAATGACATTGGCCCCTCGACGCTGCCGCGATCATTCAGTATCAATGGACTGGCATGCAAAATCTGGTCGAAGACTTTCTGCAATATCTGCGCCACGAACGCGGCCAGTCCGGACACACCCAGAAGACCTACGCAGCGCTGCTCGGCAAGTTCGTTGATTGGGCAAAAAAACAAGGCTTGAATGACTGGAAGGCAGTGAAGTTGTCGCATCTTGAGAGCTTTCTCCAGCACGAGCGGGACCGGACGCCGGCGAATCGTCCGGAAGGCTCGCAGAAAAAACTGAGCGGCGAGAGCGTTTATCTGGAAATCGCCGCGTTGCGGGCGTTTTACAAATTCTGCGAGAACGAACGACACCTGCCGATGAATATCGCCGAGAACCTTTCCTTGCCGCGTCGCTGGAAACGGCTGCCCAACGCGCTGACGGACGCTGAAATGCGAAAACTGCTGACGCCGCTCCAACCCGAAACGCCGGAATCGCTCTGCGACCAGGCCGTTCTGGAACTGGCCTACGCCTCGGGGCTGCGATTGTCCGAGCTGCGGAACGTGCGTCTCGAACAACTTCATCTGGACGCCGGATTCATCAATGTCGTCGGCAAAGGAAACAAAGAACGCGTCGTCCCGGTTGGCCGCAAAGCGGTCGCGGCGTTGCAACGTCATCTCGAAGTCGGGCGCCCCAAACTGATTACCGGGCGTTCGCCGGGCAATGTGTTCCTGACGAGGCGTGGTACGCCGTTCGCGGCGGTGACGCTCTGGTTGCGGATCAAGCGGCGCGCGCGCCTGGCCGGCGTTTCGCGCAACGTCACGCCCCACATGCTGCGGCACAGTTTCGCCACGCATCTGCTGGAGCATGGCGCGGACCTGCGTGTGATTCAGGAGTTGCTTGGTCACGCGAGCATCGCGACGACGGAGATTTATACGCACGTGGCCGGAAGCCGGCTCCGCGAAGTGCATCGGAAATTCCATCCCCGAAGCTAGACCGATTACTGAAATATGTCTCCGAAAAAGACTGCGCCACACGGCAGGGACGCCGCGCTGCGGTGTCTGGTCGGCCCGGCAGAGCAATCAACCAGACGATTCAGTGACGGGCCTGGTGCTGGTGCCGCACTACAGCGTCTTCCCCGTTAACCGCTCGTAAGCTTCGATGTATTTGTCCCGCGTTCTGGCGACCACCTCCGGCGGCAGTTCCGGCGCCGGCGGGGTTTTGTTCCAATCCAACGTCGGGCCAGAAACGCGAAGAATCCGGCGTCAGCACCTCGTCAATGAGGATCAGATTTCCTTCGTGCAGCCCGAATTCGAACTTCGTGTCGGCGATGATAATGCCTCGCTGGCGCGCGTATTGCCTGGCGACCGTGTAAATCTGCAGACTCAGGTCCCGCACGCGTTCCGCCACCTCGGCGCCCACAATCTGCGCCGCTTGCTCGAAGGAGATGTTGATGTCGTGGCCGGTTTCCGCTTTGGTGGCCGGCGTGAAAATCGGTTCCGGCAATTCCGAAGATTCAACCAGGCGTTGTGGCAATTTGACGCCGCAAACAGTCTGGCTTTGGCGATATTCCTTCCAGCCCGACCCGGCGAGGTAACCGCGCACGACGCATTCGATCGTCAGCGGCCGGGCTTTCTTCACGATCATCGCGCGTCGGGCCAACTTGCTTTCGTAAGGCTTGAGCAACGGTGGCAAAGGGTCCGCCGCCCGGGCCAGACGATGGTTGGGCACGATGGCCGTCAGCTGATCGAACCAGAAATGGGAAATCTGCGTCAGCACCACCCCTTTGAGCGGGATGCCGTTGGGCATGATGCAATCGAACGCGGAGATGCGATCCGTGGCGACCATGAGCAGGTAGTCGCCCAGGTCGAAAATGTCGCGGACCTTGCCGCTTTTGACTTTATTGGTCCCGGGTAAATCAATGTTGAGCAACGGCTCGGCCAACACCGGGCTGGAACGGACTTTGAATTTCTTGTTCGCGGTTTGCATCGGTTTGCTGCGTTTTCAGACGCGACGGGCGAGCATCCTCACCTCGCGCGGCGCAGTCAAGATTTCAGTCGCACGAAACTGAGCTGCGCCGAATCAGGCCGCGCGGCCGCGAATCGCGCGAATTAATGCGAACAAAAACGGGCCGCTCAACCGACAAACTTGCAACTTGGAACCCGGAACCCGGCGCTTCATCATCCTCTCATGAATTTTCTGGTGACGGGCGGCGCGGGCTTCATCGGCTACCACGTTTGCGAGCGGCTGTTGCGGGACGGCCACGCGGTGTGGGCCCTCGATGATTTGAACAATTTCTACGATCCGAAAATCAAACTCGCCAACGTCCGCGACCTCCAAACGCAGGCCAAACGGTTCACTTTCGCTCAGGGCGATCTCACCGACCGCGCCGGCCTCAATGGCCTGCTCGGCGGCGTCAAATTTGACCAGATTGTTCACCTGGCCGCCCGCGCCGGCGTGCGGTCCAGCCTGGAACAACCTGCGCTTTATCAGCGCGTCAATGTCGAAGGGACCGTCCACCTGCTGGAAGCCGCGCGGCTCAACGGCGTGAAGAAAATCACCGTCGCGTCGTCCTCTTCGGTTTACGGCGTTAACTCGAAGGTGCCGTTCACCGAGAGCGACCCCATTTTCTCCGCGATTTCACCCTACGCCGCCAGCAAGCTGGCGTGCGAAGCGCTCGGGCACGTTTATCATCACGTCTATGGCATGGACATCGCGATGCTCCGCTTCTTCACCGTCTATGGCCCGCGCCAGCGGCCCGACCTCGCGATTCACAAATTCGCCCGGCTCATCAGCGCGGGGAAACCGATTCCCGTCTTCGGCGATGGCTCGACCGCGCGCGATTACACCTGCGCGAGCGACACCGTGGACGGCGTGATCGCCTGCACGCAAAAGGAATTCGGCTACGAAATCTTCAACCTCGGCGAATCGCAAACCGTCACGCTGAGCCGGCTCATCGAACTGCTGGAAAAGCACCTCGGCAAAAGGGCGATCATTGACCGCCAGCCGCCCCAGCCCGGCGACGTGCCGATTACCTGCGCCGACATTTCCAAAGCGCAGAAGAAACTCGGCTACCATCCGCGGACAAGCATTGAGGATGGCCTTCCGCTGTTTGTGGAGTGGTTCAAGCGAGCAGTCTCAGTTCAATGAAACAAAACACCTGAAATCCTGTTTACAGCCGACCCTCTTCACTCGACACTCGCTTCTCCCGACGGTAAGCTGCGCGGCGTAACACCGTGCTTCCGGCATCTCGCCGGAAGGTTCGGCAGGAGCTCCCGGAGAGGCACTCGCCGCACGCTGACTCGCCGGCATGAGGCATGAGCCAGGCCGCCAAACTTCTTCGCGAACTCATCGCGCTGCCGAGCGTGAACCCCGCCTTTTTGCCCCCAGGCGATCCGCGCGCGGGCGAGCAACGCGTGGCCGATTTTCTCGCCGCCATCACCGCGCGCGCCGGACTGGACGTGGAAGTGCAGGAAGTTTTTCCCCATCGCGCCAATTTGCTTGCCCGGCTTGCTCCTTGGGGCAAGACACGTCAACGAATCCTGTTGGCGCCGCACCTGGACACCGTCGGCGGCGAATCGCCGGAAATTTTTCGACCGCGGGAAAAGCATGGCCGTTTGCACGGTCGCGGCGCGTGCGATACCAAAGGCAGCGTGGCCGCGATGTTGACCGCGCTGACTGAACTTGCCCGATCCGCGCGACGGCCCGGACAAACCGAAATTGTGTTCGCCGGTCTGGCGGACGAGGAAAACGGGCAGGGCGGTTCGCGCGCGCTGGTGGCCAAAGGATTCAAGGCCGATCTCGCGATTGTCGGCGAGCCAACTCGGTTGCAGATCGTCACCGCGCACAAAGGCGATTTGTGGTTGCAGTTGGAGAGGCGCGGCAAAGCAGCGCACGGCGCGCGACCGGAACTGGGGCGCAACGCCGTTCATGCCATGGCGCGCATCGTCGATTTGTTCGAGACGGACTACGCCACTGCTCTCCGTAAACGCGCCCATCCGCTCCTGGGTCATCCGACGATCAACGTCGGTAGCATCGCGGGCGGCTCGCAGCCTAACATCGTCCCCGATCGCTGTCGCATCAGCATCGACCGACGCACGATTCCCGGCGAAACCGAAGCCCGTGTGCGGCGCGAAATCCAGTCGCTGCTGCGAAAGCACAAGCTAAGCGCGAAATTGTTGAACGTTCGCAACGCTCCTTGCCCGCCGCTGGAAACGAATTCGAAGCTGCCGCTGGTGAAACAATTTCTGGCCAACGTCGGCCAGGCAAAACCTATCGGCGCGGACTTTTTTTGTGACGCCGCTGTGCTGGCCAGCGGCGGCATTCCCAGCGTGGTGTTTGGTCCCGGCGACATCGCGCAGGCCCACACGGCGGACGAATGGATATCGCTGCGCCAACTGCAGCAAGGCACGCGGATGCTCTTGCGTTTCCTACAATCGCTGCCGTAGCAGGAAGGGAAATTCCAAATGCCAGGTCCAAAAACCAAAGCATGACCAGGCCGGAATCCCCCCTCAACCGCCCTCTGGGCACCTTCTCCCCCACTGGGGGAGAAGGATGGGATGAGGGGGTACGGTTCAGGGGAGCCGGGCCCTTTTAGATGCGCCTCGCCTTTCTCACTCACGAACCGTTTTATCCGCCGTCCGGAGGCGGCTCGGCCGAGGCGGTGTATCTGGTGCAGGAAATGGTGCGGCGCGGCCATGAAGTCGATCTTTTCTGTCCGCATTTTGCAGACGTGGAAAAGGCCGAGCGGGTGGTGCGGGAGCCGTCCGACACCAGGCAAATCGCCGCGACCGATCAACCCACCCCTGGCTGCTCCGTTGCCGGGCAACGAAACCCCGGAGACACGGCGACAGTTCCCCTCCCGGGAGGGGCCAGGAGTGGGTTTGCAGGCGTCGTCCATTTTCATCTCTTCACCGCCTGGCCGATGGGCCGCTACACGTCGCTGCGCAGTTTCAAATATCTCGCCTACCCGTTTTTCCTCCAACGCATGGTGGCGCGCGCGGCGCGCGGCATCCGGTTCGATCAGGTTCTCTCACAACACGCCATTTCCGCCGCGGCGGCCGGCCGGCTCAGACAAAGTATGCGGGTGCCGGTCGTGATGAATTTTTTGGATTACCTGACCGGTTTCATGGAAACCTGGCCGCCCTACCTCGCGCCACGCGCATTCATCAAGGCTCTCGAGCGCTTCGAGCTTTCGATGCCCAATCGTTACCAGGCGGACGGTGTCATGACGGTTTCCGATGTGCTCGCCGATTATTTTGTCAACGCCGGATATCCGCGCGAACGCATTCAGCCGATTTACTACGGCTACGACGCGAAACTTTTTCCATCGTCCGAGCCGGAGGGATCCAATGGGAAACAACCTGTCGTCGTAATGCACGGCTCGTTCGACCATCATCACCTGGGCAGCATCGCCTTGGACGCGATCGCCCGCGTCGTTCGCAGCCGGCCGGAAGTGAAGTTCAAATTTGTCGGCAAACAGACGCCGGCGTTGACGAAGTTTCGGCAGCGCGCGGCAACGGTTGTTCCCGGTCTCCAGATCGAATGCCCTGGCTTCGTGCCTTACGCGGAAATCGCGCGGCATCTCGCCGGCGCCTCGCTCGGCATCGTGCCCTACGAAGAATCCACCGGCACGCACTGCGCGTTTGTCGCGAAAATTGTAGAATACCTCGGCCTCGGCCTGCCCGTGGTCAGCACGCCGTTGAACAGCGCGCGACGTTACTTCGGCGGCGAACCGGCCGTGCGCTTTTCTGAATTCAACGGCGAAAGCTTCGGCCGACAGATTTTGAACTGGCTCGCTGAACCGCTGGATCGCCGGCGCAGCCTGGGTCGCGCCGCCAGTCGGCGCGTCCAGTCGGAACTCGACTGGAGCGCCATCAGCAAAAAAGCCGTTGATTTCGTCGAGAAAATCCAGCAACAGCAGTGCCGCACTTGAGCCCGAAAACCGCAACTGAATCGGCGTCAGCGCACGCCGCCGAGAGCCACACGACGTTTTTCCGCCAGAGCGGCTGGCTGATCGTCGCCACGGTCGCCTCCGGCGTGTTCATGACCGCGACGCAGGTGGTGGCCAGCCGCTGGATGACGCCAACCGAATATGGCGTCTGGTTTGCGCTGTTGCGCATTTTTTTGTTGATGAGCGTGCCTTCGATAGGCTTGCAGATCGTCTTCGCCCAGCAAACGGCCGCCGCGGTGACTGAGCTGCAATCCCATCAACTGGCGCGCGCGGTTCGCGCGACGGCGCAGGCGATGTTTGTGATCTGGCTGTTTATGGCTTTGGTGGCGTTTGTCGGCCAGCAACACTGGATAGCCCTTCTCAAAATCACCAATCCTGCGGCGCTCTGGGTGACCGTGCTCATCGGACTCGCTTCGCTCTGGTTGCCGATGGTAAAGGGCGTGCTGCAGGGACTGCAAAACTTCCTCGGACTGGGCTGGGTGCTGATCCTGGATGGTGTCGGAAGGTTTGGGGCGATCCTGGCCATTTTATGGCTGGGCGGTCAGGCCGCGGGCGGCATGACCGGCGCACTGATCGGCCAGGGCGTTTCGCTGTTGATTGGCGCGTGGCTCATCCGGCACTTGCTCAGGGCGCGGGGCCGGCGGATGGAATGGTTTCCATGGTTGAGGCGGGTCGTGCCACTGACCTTGGGCATCGGCTGCATTCAGTTCATGGCCAACGCCGATGTCGTGTTCGTGCAAAGCGTGTTCCCCGGAGAAATCGCGTCGCAACATTACATGCCCGCGGCGATGATTGGTCTGGCGATGGTCACCTTCACGACTCCGCTGGCGGCGGTGATGTTTCCCAAAGTCGTGCGCAGCGTTGCGCTCACCCAGGACACGCGCGCTCTGCGACAGGCAATGGGCGCAACCGCGCTGCTGGGCGGCGGGGCGGCGCTGGCCTCTACGGTGTTGCCCGTGCTGCCACTGCAAATCATTTATTTCGGAAACCGCGCTTACTGGGCGGCATCGCCGCTGGTGCCCTGGTTTGTCTGGTGTCTATGGCCGCTCATCCTGGCGAATGTCCTCATTGGAAACCTGCTCGCGCGCGAGCGCTTCGCCATGGTGCCGTGGCTGCTGTTGGTGGCGGTCGGATATGGGGTCGCCTTGGCAACGTTGAAACCGCGTTTGCTGGTGATGGAGCAATTCCAGGCGCTCAGGAGCGTCATCCAAACGCTGGGCCTTTCCAATCTGCTGTTGCTCGGTGTCGCGGTGATGTTTACTCGTCACGGGAAGGGCCGAGCAACGGCGCTGGCTGCCTGAGTTTTCGGTAAATCCAGGTCTCCACCGGGCGCAACGGGCGCAGCCAGCGATAGAAGGGCTTGTAGATCAGCCACAGCCGCACGACGGACAAAAACATCACCAGCGACGAGCGCAGCAGCGATTGAGTCACTTTGGAACCGATCTTGTCGGTCCATTCCGTTGGCACTTCCAGGATGCGGAACCCTTCGCGTTTCAACGCGTAAAGCAGATTCACGTCGAAAGCCAGATCGGCAATGCGCAGGGCCGAATGGATTTTCTCGATTGCCCCGCGCCGTATCACTTTGGCCGGGCACTGCGTGTCGGCAATGTCCATCCAGAACAGCGCCTGCACAATGGCGTGAAACACGCGGCTGAAAAAACGGCGCAGCCACGGCTGGCTCTGGTGCAACACCGCGCCCGGGAGCCAGCGCGAGCCGATGACGCAATCGGCCTGCGCGGTCAGGTGCACGAGTTCGAGAAAGGCTTGCGGCCCGGTCGCGCCGTCGGCGTCCACGTAGCCGATCAAGTCGGTGTTCGGCGCGAGCTTCAGGCCTTCGATGAGCGCGCCGCCTTTGCCAATCGGGTCGGGAAAATTCAGCGCGCTGATCTCCGGAAAATCCGTTGCCGCGCGATTCACAACGCCCAAGGTGTCGTCGCGGCAGCCATTGAGCACGACCACGAGCTGGAATTTGCCGTTGTAATTCCGGCGAAAGTACTCCGCATATTCGCGCAACGTCGGCTCGATCCGCTTCTCCTCATTGTGAGCAGGGATCAAGAGCAGCAGGCTCGGCGGCGTTTGAGTCACGCGGTTTGCTTACCGAGGCGCACAGCAAAAGGCAAAAGGAAAAGAACAGAGTCCCTTGTCTCTGAATGAGACTGTAAAGGGGTCGGTCCTGAGTATTGACACAAGACTTTTGGCTGCGCGAAGCTCGTGTGGTGCGGTGTGCGATAGCCAACAGCGCTACTCTCCCCTGGACAGAGGGAGAATCCTCCGCCGGGTTCGGACTATGCCCGCGACGGAGTTTGCCAATCCAGTGTGCCCAAAACACGCGCCGGGCAGCGGCTGTTCCCTGCCCATGACCTCCTCCTCTCCCGCCCTTCGGGCACCCTCTCCCCCGCGGAGGGGGAGAGGGACGGGGTGAGGGGGCGGTGGGTTGGTTCAAGGGCGCAAGGCGCGCACAAAGTTCGGGGCGTTCTCTCCTTGACGGAGAGATTTCCTGAAACGATTCGCGCGTTGAACCCCTGAAACCGTAGCCGCCGACGTGAGTCGGCGCTA
>QHOP01000512.1 GCA_003219345.1 Verrucomicrobiota bacterium | reverse complement strand
TCTCTGCCAACTCCAACTGGCACCCAGGTCTGGAAATCCGTCGAAGCTTCGATCAGGTAAGTCCGGGCCGCGATGCCGTTGAACTCCAGGCGCACACGACCGCCCTTCTCGCATTTGCACACGGTGAACGCGGGTTGCGAGTGTTGAGTGTCGCCCAGGGCAGCGATGGTCGCTTGCGCTTCCTGCAACAACGCCGCCGCGACATTCGAATCCACCTCGTTACGCTCCTGCAGCTCGCGAAGTTTTTCCTGGAACAGACGCAAGTGATGCGCGCAGAGGTCAAACTTGCCGTCGTCAATCGCTCTCTCGGCCGCGCTCAGGTGTTTGAGCAACGAATGCGGGTGACGCAATTTCGCCGCCTGCATGTGCGCGATCAGCTTGTCCACAGCGTCATCCGCCGTGAGAACGCGTAGCGCGATGCTGTTGGTATCGCTCGCCTGGCCGTCGTCCACGAGCAGCCGCACGTCGTGCGTGCCAACGGACAAGACGACGACCGCGACGCGACCGGTGGCCGAAGCGGTGGCTGCGCCATCCACGAACCAGGAGAATTGCAGCGGATCGTTGTCAATGTCGTGCGAGCGCGATCCATCCAGCACGACGCGGGCGTCGCGGTTGATGGACGAGATGACGCGCGTGGGGGTGGCGCTCGCATCGGCGACCGGCGCGTGATTTACCGGCAAGACGGTGATGCTGACAGTGGCGGGCGCAGAATCCGCTTCGCCATCGTTCACCTTGAACGCGAAGCTGTCCGGGCCGAAGTAATGGAGTGCAGGCCGATAGACAACATCCGGCGGTGTCCCACTCAACGTTCCGTGAGCTGGGCTCCCGACTGTGTAAGCCAACGCGTCCTGATCCGCGTCGAACGCAGACAATGTTATCGGCATGGACGCGTCTTCGTTTACGGAAATCGTTTGAGGCCGAGCGACCGGGGAAGAGTTGGTCACGATCACGAGATTGTGTTCTCCACCGCAAGCAATCGCCGCCACGTTGGTCAGTCCCGCAGGCACCGGCACCACACCATCACCGGCATCGTAACCCCAGGCCAACAGTTTGCCATCGGCCCGCAGGACGAGACTATGGTAATCGCCTGCGGCGATCGCAACGATGTTGGAGACGCCGGGCGGTACGCGGGTTTCGTTTTCGACATTGCGCCCCCAGGCCATGACGGAGCCATCGGATTTCAAAGCCAGGCTGTGTTCCCAACCTGCGGCTATGGCCACGACGTTGGACAGACCTTTGGGCACGCTGCTTTCGCCACTGGAGTTACTGCCCCAGGCGACGATTGTCCCATCAGCTTTAAGCGCCAGGTTGTGATAGCCTCCTGCGGCGACCGCCACGACGTTCGAAAGCCGCGCGGGCGGAGAAGTTGCTGAGAATTGCGAATCCCCCCACGCCACGACGGTTCCGTCGGACTTCGAGGCCACGTTATGATTGGCGCCGGCAGCGATCGTCACGACGTTGGAGAGGCCCGGCGGCACACTGTCCTGCCCATTCTGGTTTGCTGGTCCCCAAGCGATGACAGTACCGTTTGATCTCAAGGCTAAGGCGTGCCCCGCACCGCCGTCGAGCGCCACCACCCCGCGCAACCCCGGAGGGACGTAGGCCGGGCTGAAGTCGGGATATTTTCCCCAGGCCACGACCGTA
Source organism: Verrucomicrobiota bacterium (assembly GCA_003219345.1). Lineage (GTDB taxonomy): Bacteria > Verrucomicrobiota > Verrucomicrobiia > Limisphaerales > AV2 > AV2. The sequence goes on along the minus strand of QHOP01000512.1, from coordinate 4,859 downwards.
CCGTTCGAGCGCAATGCCATACTGGATGAATAGCCGCCGGTGACGGCGACGACGTCGCGAGGTCCACGCGGCACGTTGCACTGTCCGCTGTAATTGTTTCCCCAAGCGACCACTCGTCCGCCTGGCGTATGCCTTGTCGGCAGCACCGTGATGCTGATGGTGGCCGGCGGGGAATTCGTTTTGCCGTCGTTGACCGTGAATGTGATGCTGTCCTGTCCGATGTAATGTAGGGCGGGCTGGTAAACGAGATTGGGCGGCGTTCCACTCAACGTGCCGTGGGTCGGATCGGCCACGGTGTAGATCACCGCGTCGTTGTCCGCGTCCGAAGCGTAAAGCGTTATTTCTACTTCTGCGCCTTCGTTGACCGAAAAGGCTTGAGACCGGGCGATTGGCCGGTGGTTAAATTTGGCGGACTGGCAAGTATTCACCAACACCGAGACGGTGTCGGGGGTCAAGTTGGCTACAGCCATATCGGGTTTGCGGTCGCCGTTGAAGTCACCCAGCGCGATGGAGGATGGATTTGATCCTGCGCTGTATTGGATTGCGGTTTGGAAAGTGCCATCGCCATTGCCCAAGAGCACCGAAACGTAACTGGAACCGAAGCCCAAATCTGCCACTGCCAAATCGGGTCTGCCATCGCCATTGAAGTCGTCCACTGCCACTGCACCCGCTCCTCCGCCATAGTTGACAGCGGTCTGGAAAGTGCCATCGCCCTTGCCCAACAACACGGAGACGCCCCCGGATGTGCCCACAGCCAAGTCAGCCTTTCCATCGCCGTTGAAGTCGCCGGTGGCCACGGAGTAAAGAGCCACTCCGGCAACAAAATTGATGGGCGCCCGGAACGTGCCGTCACCATTTCCCAACAAGACCGAGACACTGTTGGTTCCAATGCCAGCGACGGCAAGGTCAAGTTTATTGTCGCCGTTGAAATCCTTCGCTGCGACAGACCACGCCCCACTGCCGGCGAGATAAACGACAGCGGCCTGGAAAGTGCCGTCTCCCTTGTTCAACAGCACTGAGACACCACCGTTTGTACGAGTAACGCCCCCTTGATCGTATGAACCCAGGCTGGCCACAGCGAGGTCGGGTTTGCCATCACCGTTGAGGTCGCCCACCGCCACAGAGACAGGATACGCGCCGGCAGGATAGCTGACAGGGTATCGAAAAGTACCATCGCCCCTGCCCAATAGCACCGACACGCTCCCGGACAACTCTTCGCTAACCACGGTGAGGTCGGCTTTGCCGTCGCCGTTAAAGTCGCCAATAGCTTGTCCGGGTAGGGCGCGGAGTGGGCGACCGCCAAGTCGGGCTTTCCGTCTCCATTGATGTCGCCTGCTGCAATGGAACGCGGAAGTAATACTCCGTAATTGACGGCGGCTGGAAAGGTTCCATCGCCATTGCCCAACAAAACCGACACATTGCCGTCGAGCCAGTTGGGCACAGCAAGGTCGGGTTTGCCGTCGCCGTTGAAGTCGCCCGTTGCAACAAAACCAGGTTCCATTAGCACCGAATATTTGACAGGAGCGTGGAACGTACCGTCGCTCTTAGCCAAGAGCACGGACACGGTGCCACGCCATTCGGAGTTGACGACCGCAAGGTCGGACCTGCCGTCCCCGTCAAAATCACCGGCCACCAAGGAATAAGTGCGCGTTCCGGCGTCGTAACGGACGGGAGCCTTGAACGTGCCGTCGCCTTTTCCGGAGAGTACGGAGACGCTGCCGCCGGAAAAAAAACCATACGTGTACGACCCTCCGTTCGCAACGGCGAGGTCCGGCTCGCCGTCACCAGTGAAGTCGCCGACGACAATGGATAGTGGGATCGCTCCGGTGCTGTAGTTCACGGCTGCCTGGAAAGTGCCATCACCTTTGCCAACGAGGACCGAAACATTGCCGTCAGTGAAGTTTGGATACGAGCCGCGGTTGGCAACAGCCAGGTCTAACTTGCTGTCACCGTTGAAGTCGCCCACAGCCAAGGAAGCAGGTTCCGCCCCCGTTTTGTAGTTGCCGGCGGTCTGAAAAGAGCCATCGCCTTTGCCCAACAGAACTGAAACGCCGCTGTTCGTAAAGGTACTACTGCTCCGGTCGTACGATCCGAAATTGGCCACCACGAGGTCGAGTCTGCCGTCGCCGTTGAAGTCGCCCACAACGGCGGAATCAGGACCTGAGCCAGCAGAGTATTTGCTGGCTGCCTGGAAGGTGCCATCGCCTCGGCCCAACAACACCGCGACGTTGCCGTAGGTGTATTTGCTGCTGTTTTCGTCGTAGCTGGCATAGTTGGCCACGGCGAGGTCGGGCTTGCCGTCGCCGTTGAAGTCGCCCGTTGTAACAAATGCGGGGATCCCTCCCGCGCCGTAGCTGACGGGCGGCTGGAAGGTGCCATCGCCCTTGCTCAACAGCACTTGAATGGTGCCGTCGAACACCTGGCTGCCGGCAGTGCCGCCAAGCGCGTGGACGATGGAATCAGAGTTGATCACAACCAGGTCAGCCTTGCCATCGCCGTTGAAGTCCCCGGCCGCTACAAAATCAGGATGCCCTCCGGCGTCCGATGCCCTGGGCGCCGCCGCGAAACTGGGCGCGGGACAACCGTCGCCGGCCAGGGCCGGCATGTTGTGAAACAGACTGCTCAGCACGAAGGCAAACATTATGACTGCGAGAGGTGATACCGAAGTCTTCACGAGGACCGTGCGCGACCAACAAAAGTCCATTTTCCCGTTCATCTTGCTCCTTTCGAGTCGCAAAATAAGCGTTGCGACTCGCGGAAACCAGTGTAGCTATCCACAAGGCGCAAATCCAAACAATAGGCAGTGCACCCTATTCTTTGAAGAAAAGAACCCCAGTCCGGGTTCGCGATTCACTTCCATTTTCTTTGACACGATGCCGGAGGCATGCGTGGGCGTCGTTCCCGCGAACCCGGCACATTTTCAAAATTCATCTTGCGCAGGTGCGGGCCGTTGTTAGAGTCCCGACACGACACAGAAATCCACCGGCGGCGGTGGTTTTTTGTTTTAGCGAAATCGAGACACCAAACGCAGCGTGAAAGTTTTCAGCGGCACCTCAAACCCGCCTTTGGCCAAGGCCATTTGCGATTATATCGGCATCGAACTGGGCAAATGCGCGGTCACAGCCTTCCCTGACGGCGAGACGTTCGTGAAAATCGAGGAGAACGTCCGGGGCGAGGATGTGTTTGTCGTTCAGTCCACCAGTCCGCCGACGAACCATCACCTGATGGAGATGTTCATCATGATGGACGCGTTGCGGCGGGCGAGCGCCTCGCGCATCACCGCGGTGCTGCCGTTCTACGGCTATGCCCGACAGGATCGCAAAGACCAGCCGCGGGTGCCGATCACGGCGAAATTGGTGGCCAACCTACTGGTCGCGGCCGGCGCGAACCGTGTGCTAACAATGGACCTGCACGCGCAGCAGATTCAAGGGTTCTTCGATATACCAGTGGACCATCTGTACGCGGCGCCGGTGATGTATGATTTTTTAAAGAAGAAGAATTTGCCGGATTTGGTGGTGGTCAGCCCGGACGTCGGCGGGTTGAAGATGGCTCACGCCTACTCCCAGGTGTTGGAAGCAGGATTGGCCATTGTGGCCAAGCGGCGAAAGAGCGCCGAACACGTCGAGTCGATGGCGATCATCGGTGAAATCCGGGGTAAAAACGCGTTGATGGTGGATGATTTGACGGAGACCGCCGGGACGTTGTCCACGGCGGCGGCGTTGCTCAGGAAAAAGGGCGCCAAGAGCGTTTATGCCTGCGTTTCTCATGCAATCCTGAATGATTTGGGCATTCAGCGGCTGAAGAAATCAAATATTGACGAACTGATAACGACTGATACTGTTCTGCGCCCTGCGATTGACGGCGTAAAAGTTATCACGCTGTCGGTGGCGAAGTTGTTGGGCGAAGCGATCAAGCGGATCCACAGTAATTCCTCGGTGACTTCGCTTTTTGAGTTTAAGGGCGGGCGCACGAGTTGAACGATTTGCGCCGCCGATGTTGATGGTTGCACCATGAAATCATTATCATTGAAAGCGTTTCCGCGCTCTCTGGCCAAACGCAGCGCCGTCAAAAAACTGCGCGTTACCGGACGCGTCCCGGCGATCATTTACGGCCGTAAAATCCAGCCGCAAAACCTCGAAGTCACGCTCACAGACATTGAGGATTTGATTCACCAGTCGGTGTCCGAGACCATCCTCGTTGACCTGGCGGTCGAAGGGGAGGCGAAGTCGCGTCGGCTGGCGCTGGTGCAGGAAGTGCAGCATCATCCATTAAGCCGAAAGGTTCTGCACGTCGATTTTCATGAGGTCGCGGAAAACGAAAAGGTGACCGTCACCGTCCCGGTGGAGACCACCGGCGAAGCGGCGGGCGTCAAGACCGGAGGCGGCGTGCTGGAACACGTTCTGTTTAAACTCAAAGTGCGCGCGTTGCCCAGGGAATTGCCCGAAGTCATCACGGTTGACGTCGGCGACAAGAAAATTCCCGTGATTTCTGTCGCGGCCCCGATTACCGAGGCGCAGGAAGCGGCGGCGCTCGAAGCGGCGACGACTCCGCTGGCCGAGCCTGATGTCCTCAAAGAGAAGAAGGAAGAGGGTGCAGAGCAAGCCGCCGCCGGAGGCGCGGCCAAGCCGGCCCAAAAAGGCGTCGAGAAGCCGTCCGAAAAGCCTGTGGAGAAAGCCGAGAAGGCCGAGAAAGCCGAGAAGAAACCCGAGAAAAAAAAGTAGCGGCTTTGAGCCGGATGGTTGTTTTCCGCGCGCGGTCGATTGAGCAGGCCCTTGCATGGAGAACCGTTATCTGATTGTGGGCTTGGGAAATCCGGGAGCAGAGTATGCCGGGACGCGACATAACGCGGGTTTCATGGT
>QHOP01000511.1 GCA_003219345.1 Verrucomicrobiota bacterium | reverse complement strand
GGATCGAGCGGCAGACCAGATCGAGTGCTGGATAAAAGACGGAATCGCCAAAGCCATGAGTCAGTTCAACGGAGCGGCGCAAGACTCCGAAAGCGAAGACAAACAATGAAAAAATACGAAGGCTTGTTCATCCTGGACACCGCGGGCAAAGAGGAGGGCATCAAGGAGGTCCTGGATAAGATCTCCTCGGAGATCACCGCCGCCGGCGGCAAAGTAGAAACGGTTCAGAAGATGGACAAACGCAACTTCACCCGCGTGGCCGATCGCAAGCACCATTCCGGTTTCTACGTGAATTTCATTTTTGAAATTGCGCCCGACGCGGTGAATCATCTGCGCCAACGATTCGATTTAAACGCAGACGTCTTTCGTGTCCTCTTCACCGTCGCACCGCCGCCCAAAGAAACCACTAAACCCAAATAAACTGAACTGTTATGGCAAGTTTCAACAAAATCATTTTGATGGGAAATCTGACCCGGGACCCGGAACTGCGTTACACGCCTAAAGGCACGGCCGTAGCCAAACTCGGTCTGGCTGTCAATCGGACGTGGAAAACTGAAACCGGGGAAACCAAGGAAGATGTGCTCTTTATCGACATCGAGGCGTTCAGCCGCCAGGCGGAAACGATAGGCCAGTATTTGAAGAAGGGCAGCCCGATCCTGGTTGAAGGGCGCCTGCGCATGGACACGTGGGATGACAAACAGACCAACCAGAAACGCACGAAGATT
>QHOP01000510.1 GCA_003219345.1 Verrucomicrobiota bacterium | reverse complement strand
GCGCCGAACAGGCCTTTCTTCGCATAGCTGAGCACGGCGATGCGGGTGACTTCCCATCGCGTCGCGCCCAGCGCGTAGGCGGCCTCGCGTTGCAGGCCCGGAACGGAGCGGAGAATCTCGCGCGATACCGATGTGATAATCGGAACGATCATGATCGCGATGATGATGCCGCCCGCCAGCATGCTCACTCCATAGACTGGCCCCTGGAACAACGGCAGGAAACCCAGTGCGCTCTTCAGCCGGGGGAACAAATGCTCGCGCAGCCAGGGAACCATGACAAAGACGCCCCACAATCCAAGGATCACGCTCGGCACCGCCGCGAGGAGTTCAATGAATGTGATCAGTGGCTGGCGGAGCCATTTGGGCGCCAGTTCCGTCAGGAACACGGCGCTGGCGATGCTGACCGGAACAGCGATCAACAAGGCGATCAACGACGAAACCAGTGTCCCGAAGATGAACGGCAGAGCGCCGAATTGTTCGCTGACCGGGTTCCAGTCTTTGCTGAAGAGAAACCGCCAACCGAATTTTCGGAGCGCCAGATGAGAGCCGAGCCAGAGTTCAGACCCGATGAGGAAGATCAAAGCGAAAACCGCCAGCGCCATCAGCAACGTCAGCCACTTGAAGGCGCGATCGCCGAACCTGCGCTGCACCAGATGGCCCTGCGGCAACGCTGTGGTTGTGGCGGTTTCGATGTCGGCCTGCATAAACGGCGTCTCCGTTTCAAACGAAAGGACGAAGAGCGGGAGGAACTGCGCTCTTCGTCCTGCTCACGCCCTGAAACTACCGGGCGACGGAGCGAAGTCAGTACTGAATTGTTTTGATGCGCTCCAGCACGCGCTGTTTGACGTTGTCGGGCAGGGGCGCGTAATCCAGCGCCGCGGCCATGCTTTCCCCCTGGTTTATCGCCCAATTCAAAAACTCGACGAGCTTCTTGCCCTTCTCGGAGTCCTTCTGCTGCTCATAGACCAGCAACCACGTGCAGCCGGCAATGGGATAGGCTTTTTCGCCGGTCGGGTTGACCATGGAGAAACGGAAGTCGTCCGGGATTGTGGCCGCGGACATTGCCTCGGTGACGGATTCAATGCCGGGCGTGACGTAATTCCCTCCAGCGTTCTTCACGTCGGCGTAAGGCAGTTTGTTTTGTTTGGCGTAGATCAGTTCCACGTAGCCCACCGCGCCGGGCAATTGTTTGATTTGTCCGGCGACGCCTTCATTGCCTTTGCCGCCCAGGCCGGTCGGCCAATTGACGGAGGTGCCGCGTCCCACCTTGGTTTCCCACTCCTTGCTCACGCTGCTGAGATAGTCCACCCAGATGTAGGTCGTGCCGCTGCCGTCCGAGCGATGGACGACCACGACGTCATCGCCGGGCAATTTCACATCCGGGTTCAACGCGGCAATGCGTTTGTCGCTCCACCTGGTGATCTTGCCGAGAAACAGATCCGCCACGGTTGCTCCATCGAGCTTGAGCTTCGGAGCGCCTGGCAGATTGTAGGTGACCACCACCGCCCCGGCCACCGTGGGCAGGTGGAGGATTTTCCCCGGCGCCTTGGCAAGATTTTCGTCGCTCATCGGTCCGTCCGACGCGCCGAAGTCCACGGTCCGGGCCAGGATTTGTTTCTGTCCGCCGCCGGAGCCGATGGACTGGTAGTTGAACCGCACGGAGGGATCGATTTTGGCGTATTCGTCAAACCACTTGGAGTAGATCGGATAGGGAAACGTGGCGCCCGCGCCGTTGATGAGCATTTGCGCGGCAGCGTTGGCCGCCAGGCCGAGCGCACAGAGAATGAAGCAGAGATTTCTCATAATCCTTCGAGTCAGTTGAGTTGAATTTTGCAGGGAGGATTAGAACCTCCACATTAGGTCCACCATGAAATGATGCACCGTACTGTTGGCGCCGCTGGGATTGTTGATCAATTCGCCCAGGTAATAGGTGACGGTGAACGTCGTCGAATCGAACAGCGAGTAATTCAGCTTGGCGACGTGGCCTTTGGTGTTTGTGCCGCCGCGAATGCCGGCGCCAAAACCGGAACCGGGCAGAGCCGCTGAGTAGAAACCGGTGAAGTCGTCATCCGGAAATTCCTCATACCAGGCATCCGGGCCGATGTGCCGGTACTGATAGGAAATATCCCAAAGTCCCTTCTTGCCGGCCTTGCCGAGCGTCAGCCCTCCATTCCAGGCCTCATTTCCGGTGGCCGCGCCCTTATTCTTCATGAACTCGCCGCTCAGCTTGATGGGGAACTGGCCTTTATAGAGCGGAAAGGAGTCCAGTTTGTAAACCAGGTAGGCTTCGCCGACGACCGGGTTGTAGTTGCTCAGCAAATTCCCGGCAGCGTCGCGCGTGTTGCCGTCGTTCACATTGGGAGCGGCGCCGGGGACGAGGTTTGATTTGCCGGCGATATCAAACGCGCCGATGCCGAGCATGCTTTCAAACTTGGGCGTCCATTTGGATTCCCATCGCAATTGCGCGCCGAGCATGAATGGGTCGTGACCGGAGTTCGGCCCGGCGGAAAACTCGTCGAGCACGAACGCCGCCCCGTTCAACTTGAGCGCGTGCTGTTCGTTGAACGCGTAGCTCCCCTGCACGGCCGCGCCTTCCGGCTGATAATCGGGGTCAAACACCATCGGCGAGTAATTGAATGGGTTGTCCATTTTGCCGATGGTGGCGTTCACCTTCAATTCGTCGTTGTGGATG
>QHOP01000509.1 GCA_003219345.1 Verrucomicrobiota bacterium | reverse complement strand
GATTGGCTCAACCCGGTTTCGTCTGTGTCGTTGCCGGAACCGTGGCGAGCGCATAGACTGGAAGTGAATGAAGAGAGCAAAAGGCATGGTCTATTTGGTGGGGGCCGGGCCCGGCGACATCGGCTTGCTCACGTTGCGCGGAGCGGAGTTGCTCGGTCGCGCCGACGTGGTGGTCTATGACGCGCTGGTGAACCCTGACTTGCTGCGTCTCGCTCCCAGGACCGCCGAAATCATTTTCGGCGGCAAGCGCTCTAAAGACCACGCCATTCCGCAGGACGAGCTGAACCAATTGCTGGTTGCCAAGGCCAAGGAAGGCAAAACCGTCGTGCGCCTCAAGGGTGGCGACCCGTACATCTTCGGACGCGGCGGTGAGGAGGCCGAGGAACTGGCCGCGGCGAACATTCCCTTCGAAGTTGTGCCGGGCATATCCTCCGTTTTCGCCGCGCCGAATTACGCCGGAGTACCGCTGACCCACCGCGAGCACTGCTCCAGTTTCACCGTGATCACCGGACACGAGGACCCCACCAAGGAAGTGAGCGGTGTGGATTGGGGGCTGATTGCCAAAACCCCCGGCACGAAAGTCATCCTGATGGGTGCCGGGCGAATCCGCCGGATCGCGGAACTGCTCGTGGCTCACGGCATGTCACCGGAGACGCCGGTGGCGATGATACAGTGGGGCACCACCGGCCGCCAGCAATCTATCGAAGCCACGCTGGCCGACGTCGCCGACGCCGCTGCCAGAGCAAAATTGTTGGCGCCGACCGTCACGGTGATTGGCGATGTCGTGAAATTGCGATCGAAACTCAATTGGTTTGAAAGCCGCTCATTGTTCGGCCAGCGCATCGTGGTCACGCGCACGCGCGAGCAGGCCAGCCAGCTTTCGCGCCAGTTACTCGAGCGCGGAGCGGAGGTACTGGAAATCCCCACGATCAAAATCGTTCCTCCGACGAAACATGAGGAAATTGTGGAGGCGCTGAGCGGGTTGAACGCTTACGATTGGCTCATCTTCACCAGCCCCAACGGCGTCACGTCGTTTTTCGATTATTTCTTCAAGGCATTTCAGGATCTGCGCGACATCGGTGGCGTGCGCATCGCCGCGGTGGGGCCGGCGACGGCGGCGAAGCTCAGGGAACTGCACTTGCAGGTCGATTTGATGCCGGACGAATACGTGGCGAGTAAAATCGCCCAGGCGCTCGCAGAATACGAAAGCATCGATAATCTCCGTATTCTCTTGCTGCGGGCTGAAGTCGCCAACCCTGAGCTGCCCAAGTTGTTGGAGGACAAAGGCGCGATCGTGGACGACATCGCCTGGTACCAAACCGTCCCGGAAACCGAGGATCTTACCGGCGCCGCGGCCAAACTGCTGGAGGAAGGAGCGGACTGGATCACGTTCGCCAGCAGTTCAACGGTGGAAAATTTCCACGCGCGATTCGATCTGCCGGCGTTGCTGAAAAAATTTCCGCAAATCAAAACGGCCTCGATTGGTCCCGAAACCAGCAAGGCGCTTTTCGCATTGGGACTCAAGCCGACAGTCGAAGCCAGGACTCACACGATCGAAGTTCTGGTCAAGGCGTTGGAAGACGCATCGAAATAAGGCAGGCTTCCGGCCAATCTCCCGCGCTACTTTGCGAACACCTGTGCCAGCAGACAATCAAACTCGATTTCCTGAATTGCCTTGAGTGTTTGGACCCGATGATCGGATGAAGGCCGGTTCGCCACCTCCTCGCACGCGTCCACAAACGCGAACGGGTCCCAATCCCCACGAGGCGCGAGGTCCGCTGCCAACTCTTTTTCCCTTTGGGTTTCGAGCAAGCTCGCGACTTGTTGGGCGATGTCGGCAAAACAGGCGTGTTTGCCGACGCGTTGAAACCAGTATTTGGCGTTGCCGTAGTCCGGTTCGCGCCGGTGCATGATGCCGTGCAGGAAACTGCCGTCGGCAGTGTGAATGTCTTGGGAAAGGGCGTGGGACTCATCCAGATAATCGTGCCAGAGCAGGGCGGCAGAGCGAACAAGCGGCTGCAGCGCCGAAGGCAGGCTCGCTTCTTCCATGAAGCAGTCAACCTGGCGGTTCAACTCAGCCAGAGAGAGGCGGCTTGCGCGCGGCGTTGGCCCGACGCCAGGCAAATCCGGCGTCGCAATCAATCTTTTGAGAGCCGTCCAGGATCGAATTGAATTCAGCATTTACAATCACTGTGAAATCGACAATGCGAAACGTGCAAGTCTTTTTGGTCGAAAGCGCAGGACCAGGTCGTGTACTATCCGTTAGTACACGACCTAGGACCAGACGACGCGGGTTGCGTGGCCCGAGTGGCACCGGTCCTGGCATAGACCGCTGAGAGGTCTCCAATTCCGTCACTCCGATTTCACTAACTTGACTGTGCCTTCCACATCGACCTGGATTTCGCGGGCTTTTTTCGGAATGGCTGCCGAAAACGACTTTCCCCCCGGCCAGCGCACTTGTAGTTGCGTCGGCCGCTCCGGCAGGGCCAGCACCTGGACGGTGCTGTCTTGCGACCAATAGCCGGAGCCGGCATGCACTTCACGGGCCGGTCCGGTGATTGCGCCACTGACTAAACGCAGGGTCGTTCCGATTCCCTTTGGGTTGCCGGGCGGCCCGCTCAGCCGCACCCTTAACCCGGGACGCGCGCCGAAGTTCTTGTAAAGCTTTGTGTCGGCTCCATTCTGAGTTACAACCAGATCCACTCGCCCGTCTTCATCATAATCGCACACGGCAGCTCCACGTTGTTCGCCGTAAATTCTGACTCCGCTTTCGTTGGCCGGAACTGCGGCGAAACTGCCTTTCCCGTCTCCGCGCAACCACAGGCCTCGTCCGCCATCGTAGCGCCCGGTCCGCGGTTCAGTGGCAAAAAAATTCTGGCTGAGGAAAATATCTTCGTTGCCATCACCGTCCATATCCGCAACACATACCGCAAATGCGGGAGACAATTGCGCCTCTGTCGGCAGCGGCTTTGCCTCGAAGTGATTGCCCCGGTTTAGAAAGACAGTCGAGTCGAACCAGTTTGCCCGTGTCTCGTTCGCGATCTTCATCTCTTCACCCAGGATTTCAGCGACGCTTGCCGCGCCGTAATCCCTGAAGCGATGAAAGCGCTGACGCACGAATGGGAGGGATTCTGAGATACGGTCCAGGGTCTGCCAGGGGACGATCTTTCCCATCGCGACATCGAAGTAGGCTTCGACGACCCCCAATTTGACGCCACGATATCAAGTCGGCCATCGCCGTCCAGATCCGCGGTCGTCACTCCGTTCCACCAACCCACGTAAGAGGCCAAGCCCAACTCCGCCGTGGCTTCTCTTAATTCTCCCCGGACATTGAGAAAGACGCGGATCGGTCCCCATTCGCAAGCAAGCACCAGATCAGGATAGCCGTCGCCGTTCAAATCGCTGAACACCGCTCCACTGACCATCCCAATACGCTCGAATAGGCCGCTGTTCTTGTCATCCAACTGCCATTGGCCGGCACGATGGCGGAACAGTTTTGAGCTCGCCGCTTCAGGATAGCGGCCGGGAATCGTCCGACCGCCGATGAACAGAACCCAGTTTCCGCTTCCGTCGAAATCTGCCAATGCCAGAGGGCCGGTGCTGGACAGTTGGCCGGGAAATGCGTCGTCCACGGACTTTCTCTTCAGATCGTAGATCCGCACGGAAGCTTCGTTGGTCAAACCGTCTTCGAAATTGGACGACCCGACCAAAATTGACGTCGCGCCGAGAGCGGGAGTCCAGGCCACGAGGGCTGTTTGATCGCGTGTGAGCGGACTGGTAAATGGCGAGTCAGCGATCCGACTGAAACCGCCGTGTCGGTCGTTGTGAAACGCCGCCAGTTGGCCGCCGTTGCCGCTGCCGACAACCAGGTCGTCGTAACCGTCGCCATCCAGATCACACCATGCCACTCCGGGCCCAAGCTGACTCAGCCGCTTGGGCAAAAGGGGTTGTCGCTCGAAGTCGTCGAAGGAGTTTTCGTGGTGAACGTGGGAAATTAGCTGGCTCACGTCCTGGAACAGGGTGGCAGGCTGAACCTTTGGTTTGCCGATCCCGGGTCCAGACGTGTCCCGTGGTTGCGCGTGACTTTCGTCTATCTCATAGACGTGGTTGGGTCGCGCCTGGACGAGGCTGCGTGTCCCACTGCGCCAGATGACTTCGATAGTGAGGTCATTAGTCGTGGTCCCGGCGGCAAACACCCGCATCGCGTCATCGCAGGATAGGTAGCGGCCGCCGCAAATCATTTCCTGGCTCTGCGGCACAGGCCCGCCCGTTACTTTGATTTTTGCGCCTGTCCCGCGCGTATTCGGGGCTTTGCCTTTAAGCCTTACCGCGACGCGTGGGGCTGGCGAGTCGTTCCGCAGAATCGCGGCTGGCCCGTTCAGATTGTTGATGACAACATCCAGGTCTCCGTCGTTGTCCAAATCCGCCAGCGCCATTCCCTGTGAGACTCCACGAAGATTGAAGCCCCACGCCTGTCCGACCTCCTCGAACGTCAAATCCCCTTTGTTGCGGAAGGCAACATTGGGCGGGTCCAACCTGGGAAACACTCTGCGTTGTTTCAAAGCTTCCAGGTCCGAGAGCTTTTTTTCACGACGGACCTTTTCCAACTCGTTGGCGATGTCAATGTCCTGCACGTCACGTTCAAAACCGGTCGAGATCAGGAGGTCCTCGTACCCATCCAAATCCACATCGAGGAAGACTGGACACCAGGACCAGTCAGAGGCAGATAGGCCGCTGTAATAGGCAATTTCCGAGTAATCGCCATCGCCTGAGTTCAAAAACAGGGTGTTACGAGGGTAGTAAGGCCGGTTATCAATGCGGCCGACGGGCAAAAAGACGGACTTGTGATCGTTCTCCTGAGTATGGCGCTTTGGGTGGTCGCGGCTCAGCATATCCGCCACAAAGATTTCGTCGTAACCGTCCCGGTTCAGATCAGCAAAATCGACGCCCATGGAAAACCAGCTTGTTTTCCGCAAAGCGAGCCGGCGCAACGCTTGAAAGCGGCCCGTGCCGGAATTGACCCAGATGCGATCTACGGAATCGAGATCATTGCAAACATAAATGTCAGGCGCGCCGTCGCCATTGAGGTCACGGAACATGACAGACAAACCCCCAGTCGTAGGGCGGGGAGGTCAGTGGTTTGCCCTCTTCGTCCAGGAATGAGCCGTTGGTAAATGATACGGGCGTGTAACGTCCGCGGCCATCGTTGAGGTAAAGAGCGTCCGCTTCACCGTTCTCCACAATAACTCCCGCCCCATTGATGGTGAACCGACCCACCAAATCCGGCTCGGTCACCGGGCGGCCGTTGACCTTGGTGACTACCGGTTTTCCCTCAATCTGGTTGACCTTGATGCGCATGCTGAACGTGTCCCTCATCGTCGAGGTGCGGTAATTGGCGACATACAGATCGAGGTCCCCATCTCCGTCGATATCCGCCAAGGCCATCGACATGCTGCCCGTGCGGGAGCTGAGACCGGCCTCAGCCGTGACTTCCTTGAAGCGGCCATGTCCGTCGTTCAAGAAGCAACGGGTTCCACCGCCAATTGAGTTGACGAGCAGGTCCAGGTCGCCGTCGCCATCGATGTCGGCGAATACCGCGCCCGTGGAATATTGGCCCGCGCAGGCGACTCCGGCGTCGGCGGTCATGTCCTCGAATTTCCAGTTCCCGAGGTTGCGGTAAAGTACGTTCGGACCATCCAAACTGCAGAAGTAAAGGTCGCACAAACCGTCACCGTCAACGTCTCCCGCCGCAACGCCGGACCCGTTAAGGAGAATGTGATTCGTGAGAGAGTGTAACTCGGCCAGTCGATTGGTAAAGTCGATGCCCGTCACTTTAGACATTCGGGAAACCTCCCGGCTATGCCGGGAAGACTCCCAGAGTTTGACAGCTCCGGGAGTCGCTTGAGAATCCGTGTTGTGAACCGCTCAAGGTCAACAACCGGAGACTCAAGAAATGAACGAATATGAAAGTCTTAATCACACAAAATGGGAATGCAAATACCATGTGGTGTTCATCCCCAAGTATCGGC
>QHOP01000508.1 GCA_003219345.1 Verrucomicrobiota bacterium | reverse complement strand
GGGCGCGCCGAACGCAACTCCGGGTGTAACCGAACTCTTGCAAGGGCCTCAGTTCTCGCAGGCCGCGGGGTTCCACACGAATAACTTTCAACTCACATTGAGCGTGACCAACCAGGACGCGGCCATCCACTACACGCTCGACGGCTCCGATCCGACTGAGAGTTCACCCCTTTTTAGCGGGCCGATACTCATCACCAATCGCACCGCCGCGCCGAACAATCTGTCGCTCATTCCGACCGTTCCTTCCGGTTATCAGCCGCCGACCAGTCTCGTCTTTAAGGGCACTGTGGTGCGGGCAAAAGCCTTCAAGACGGGCGCGTTCCCAAGCGCGACCGTGACGCGCACCTTCTTCATCGACGTCAAAGGCCGTGCCCGCTACACCGTGCCGGTCATCTCGCTGGCCACCGAGTCGGCAAACTTTTTCGACCCGAACATCGGCATCTACGTGCCCGGCAACGCGCCGGGCGGCAACTACTCGCAACGCGGCGACAACTGGGAACGGCCTGTGCACGTCGAGTTTTTCGAGACCGACGGCGCGCTGGCCCTGGCGCAGGACGTCGGCGTGAAAATCCACGGCAATACGTCGCAGAACTTCCCCATCAAGGGCCTTGATCTCGATGGCACTGGCGGTCAGGGCCGCCAGCCGTTCCGCCATCGCATTTTTCCTGACCGCGGGCGCTCGGAGTTCGAGCACTTCCTGCTGCGGCCTTCGGGGCAGGACTATTATCTGGCGTTGATGCGCGACGAGTTCATGCAGAGTCTCGCCGCGGAGTTCGGCATGGAGACCCAGGCCGAGCGGCTGGCGGTTGTTTTCCTGAACGGAGAATACTGGGGACTGCATTACCTCAAGGAAAAGGAAGACGCCGACTTCGTCGCTTATTACGGCGACACTTCGCCCGACAACCTCGATTATCTCGAAGGCTACGTTGTGGCGCGCGCCGGTGACACGCAGCAGTACGACGCGATGATGCAGTTCCTCCAGACGCACGACCTGCGCGACCCTGCCAACTACGCGCACGTGCAGACGTTCATGGAAGTGCCCAACTACATCGACTACAAGGTCGCCGAGATTTTCAATTACCGCTGGGACATCGGGAACCACCGGCTGTGGCGTCCGCGCACGCCCGGCGGTCGCTGGCGCTGGCTGCAGTTCGACAATGACGTCGGGTTCGGCGGTTTCGCGGCCGTGGCGCCCGCCTGGGCGTTCAACATGCTCGCCTACGACCTCGAACCGAACGGGCCGTGGACCCAATACCCGCTGAACGATCACAACAATCCCACCACGACTTACCTCCTCCGCACGCTGATGCTCAACGACACGTTTAAACACGATTTCATCAATCGCTTTGCGGATTTGCTCAACACCATCTTTCTTCCGTCGCACCTGATCGATCGCCTCAATCAAATAGCGGCGGTGATTGCCCCGGAAATGCCGGAGCATATCCGGCGCTGGCACGCGCCCGGTTCGGTCACCGAGTGGAACAACAACGTGCAGGTGCTGCGCGATTTTGCGATGAACCGCCCCGCTTACGCCCGGCAGCAGATCGTCTCGTATTTCGGTCTGCGCGGCACGGCTAACGTTTCTCTGGCAGTTTCTGACACGAATCACGGCAGCATCAAAATCGACTCTCTAAATGTCGCTGCTCCCACGAACGCCTCGTGGACCGGCGTCTATTTCAAAGACAATCCGATCGCGCTCGCGGCCCTCGCGAAACCCGGCTATCGCTTCGCCGGCTGGCAGGGAATTCTCGGGGTCAACACCAACGCCATGACGCTTTTGTTGAACGGCGACCTGGCTCTCACGGCCTTGTTTGAAACCGATCCGGACGCCACGCCGATACCGGCGCCATTCGATCTGGCCAGAGGCGATTACTCGTTGACCACCTGGAGCGCCACGGAACCCGCCGGAACTTATCCGTCCAACATGGTCTTCCTGCAAAACGCCGCGTCGGACCCCGCCTTGTCCGCCGAGCCGGAAGCGTTTTGGACGTTGCCCTACGACCGGACAAACCGCAGCCGCATCAACGGTCTTGGCGACTCGGGATTTGCCTTCCTCAACACGAGCGATCCGCAACCCGACGGCGGCGGTTATCTGGGAGCGGCCGTGCTCGCTCTGAAAACTGTCGGCGTGCGAACCATTCTGGTGAGCTGGCGCGGAGGCACGGTGATGACGAATGAACGTATCTACGCCATCCGTCTCCAGTATCGCGTCGGTGTGACCAACTCCTTTGCGGATGTGCTCGACGCGAATGGCGCGCCGGTCGAATATGTCCGCAACCCGGTTGGCGGCCATTCACAGACGCTCGGCCCGGCGCAACTGCCCGTGGAGGTGAACAATCAATCCTATGTCCAACTGCGCTGGAAATATTACTACCGCACTGGCGCAAGCGGTCCGCGGGCGCAACTGCGCGTGGATGACATCCTGGTCAGCGCCGGCGCGCCCGCTTTCACTCGGATCGAACGCGTGCCGGATGGCAATGTCCGTTTCCATCTCAGCGGATTTCCCGACAGGCAATACGAAATCGAAGCCTCGACGAATCTGATCGCCTGGACCGCGCTGCAAACGACGACCGCCGACACGAACGGTTCGTTCGAATTTATTTCAACCAACAGCGATGGTTTCGCTGCCCTCTTCTTCCGCGCGCGGACACCGTAGGAGCGCGGACAGCTTGTCCGCGTGCGGATGAACGATGGATCACCTCCCGCGAAGGCAGTCTCCGATGGGAGGTCAATGCGACGTTGAAGCGGCGTAAACGCCGCGCTCCGCCTACTTCTTGAACTCCATGACAATCCCGTTGGTCTGCTTCAACGAACGTCCTTCGACGTGCGCGTCCATGAACACAATGTTCGCCCTGCCGTCCGCCTGATGAAGGCGTCCGCCGTGCTTGTAGCCGACGTCGGTCTTCGCCAGGTAAATGATGGCCGGATGGTTCAGAAGAAACGATAGATCGGCAATTAAAAGCGTGTCGGTCGGCTGGCGAACGGAACTCATCTTCGCGGTGGTGCCGTTGGGCGGCTG
>QHOP01000507.1 GCA_003219345.1 Verrucomicrobiota bacterium | reverse complement strand
CCGGTGTAGCGCCGGGTTTGATCAAACGCAGCGTCTCGCCGTTGTTCTGCAATTTGCCGCTGTACTCGCCCGCCACCGCATTCGTTCTGCCATAGGTCGAAGCGAAAGCGATCTTGTCCTCGGCCACGACCAGAAATCCGCCAGGTGAAACCACCGTGCCACCCGGAAAAGTGAACCCCAAGCCACTCAACTGCCAGGCAGAAAGGTCGAACGCATTGAGCATCGAAGCATTGTAGATTTCCACAAACGCCGCGTTCGTCATGGCCGGGCGGTACATGATTTCGTTGATGACGAGTTTGTCCTCCGGCAATTCGACTGCGCCGGTGTAATTCACGTTGATCGTCGCGGCCGCGCCGTTGACCGGATTTCCCTGAGCGTCGAAGCCTTGAACCGCCAGCGCATTGACGCCGCCGGACAGCGCCACCTGCGCGGTCCAGTTCGAGACTGAAGTCCACGTCAGCGGGTAAACCACGCCATTGATCGTGACGCTGCGGACGTCGATTGACGCCGTGCCCGTCAGGGTGACGAGATTGCGGTTGGTGCTGAAGTCGCCGCCGCCATTCAGGGTGATTGCGAAATTGGCTGGAACGTTGGTGGTTATCAGTCCGAGCAGGTAACTGCGCCGCTGGCTGATGTAGGTTTGGATCGAGGAAGGACTGTCGATCATGCGTCCGTTCGCGCGCATTGCGTTATACTTCGCGTTCAGGAGCGGATTGACATTGGTCCCCACCAGCGGCCCGTTCGCCAGGTCTTGCAGGATTTGCCAGTAACGACGGCGATAGGCCGGCTCCCCCAGGTCGATGCCGCAACTTCTTCCGATGCCTGAGAAAACGTCGTCGCCCGTCGGCCCTTGCGAAGCAAAGGCAAAATCAATGTCCCAAATCATCTGCTTCCAGGTATCACCCACCGGCTTGTACGAATACATGTTCTGGCCCCCGCCGTAGGCAAAGCTGTCGTTGTTGCCAACGACATGTTCGACGGCATAAGTCTTCAGCCAGTTGTCCACGTCAACAACGGACTCAAGCTGCCGCCGATAATTCGCGCCCAAGCCGGTGAAATTCGCCGCATCGACCAGGACGAACAGGTTCGTGTAATTGCTGGCGGACCCCTGCACGGCGCGTTTGGCGAACGTCCAACGATAACGCGCCAGCTTCTTCTGGCCGCCGGTGGTCGTAAACTTTTGCAGCGTAGCGCCGTTAGGGCTGAAGGTGGACGCAGCATCGTCGAATTCGATCCAAAGCTGGACCTTGTGCAGATCGCCATTCGCGCCGTCCGGGTAAAACTCGTCGGTCAGGTCGCCGTTGGGCTGTTGCACGTCCTCGAACATCTCCGCGCGACGGACGCCGTTGACAAACAGGTTAATGTGCCGTCGATAGCAGTAAGGCAACCCGATCTGGTTCGCGATCCAATAGGCCGTCTGCTCGCGTTGATAGCTGTTGTCGCCGCCGCCGTTGCCGGGCCATTGGAGCGTTGCATCGGTCTCGCCCAGCAACGGATCGTCGTCGGGAAACGTAAGCAAATAATCACAGACGTTGCCAATGGGCGAATTGAATCCCGGCGCGTGGTAGGGGCTGCCGGAGTACTCGCCGCCGATGTTGTAAATGACGCGGTAGTTGCCATACACGAATGTGCAGTCGAGCGGCTTGTTGCTCAGGTGCTCGCGGTTCGACCAGCGGTTCAGCGTTGCCTGCGTCATCCAAAGACGGTAGGTGCCGAAGTTCCCGCCTTGCGCGGGATCATTCCAACGCACCAGACATTCGCGCGCCGGCGCGTCGTTTGGGAAAGTCGTCGTTGCGCTCGGCGAGAAATTGTCTGAAGCGAGGACGTGAAACGCGGCGATCTTGCCGGCTGTCTGTCCGGGAATGGTGGCGCTGAACAACCCCGCGCCGTTGTTGACCATCGTGACCAGGTTGAGATTCGTCGAGGGGTCGACGCGGTATTTCAACAAAAGCGTGGCGAGACCGTCGGGATCGTGAACCCGCGCGACCACCGTCACAGCCTGGTTGACGACAGGCGACACCGGCGAATGCTTCACGTCCGTGATGGCGGGCCCCACGTTGGGCCTGGCGCGGCTGTTGGGCGCGCCGGGCGTGCCGAGGTTGCGCGCGGTCAGAATATTGCCGGTCGCCTCAAGCCAGTTGCCCTTCAGCCGCAAAAGAATTTCCGGATTGCCGGCGAGCCAGCGAACCTTGGCGCGAAGCGTGGCAGTCTGACCGCCGTTCAAGGGAGACGTGAGCGCCGTGCGGATGCGGTTGGCGCCCGTGTCGCCGCGGTCAACAGCGCGCACGTGCAGGCAGTTGGCGCTGTTGTTGAAGCCGACGCCCGCGCCGGTTCCCAGGCCCGAATCCTCGTGGTTGCCTTGCGCGAACCAGCCGGTTATTCCGGACTCGAAGTCGGAATTGGAGATTAAATTCGGCCCGGTGGCGCCAAACACCTCGACGTTGTCCACCAGGCATTCGCCGGGTCCGAGCAGGATGATTTGCAGCGAATCCGCCGGCCCGCTGCCGTTGTCGAGCACACCGGTAAATTGGATGTTTGTCCACCCGCTCTTGCTCGTCTCATCGCTGTCGGCCCAGTTGGGCGCGAGGCGGCGGTCGCTGCGCGCATCCATCAACTCCAAACTGCTCCCGCCGCCATGAGCCCATTTGCCCCATCGTCCGCCGGTACCGTAAGCCACGTCATCCACGACAATGTGAATCGTGTTCGTCACTTTCTGCCCGGCTGCGTTGGTGCTGGCGATTTCGTCGGGCATCGCCAGGGCCACGTGATCACCGCCGTGCGCCAACGAGCCGGTGAAATCACCCAGCGTATTTGCACCCGTGAGGTTCGGATAAGTCGCCAGCAGCCGCGCGGCGTTCTTCGCTATGACCAGGTAGCCATCGGCGGGAATCATCGTGCCGATCGGCATCGTGTAGTTGATCCCATCGGTGAAATTCCACCCGCCCACGTCAACGGCGCCGCTGCTGCGATTGTACAGTTCGACATACTCGTCCGCACTGTCGCCGCTGACCGGATCATACATGATTTCGTTGATGGCGATGGAGGGGACGCGTTGAGAAGCGTTTTTCG
>QHOP01000506.1 GCA_003219345.1 Verrucomicrobiota bacterium | reverse complement strand
TCGCGGTCATTTCGCTCACGCTTTTCCGGCTGGGATCCAGGGTGGTCGGCTTTCCGGACGCGACGATCCTGGAGAACAACATCGCGCAGACCGCCGGTTCGGCCGGCGAGTCAATTGCCTTCGGCGTGGGCGTCACCATGCCGTCGATCATGATTCTCGGATTCGATTTGGAACTGACTCGCGTGATGCTCGTGGCGATTCTTGGCGGCGCGCTCGGCATTTTGATGATGATCCCGCTTCGGCGCGCCCTCATCGTCAAGGAGCACGGCGCGTTGAAATATCCCGAAGGCACGGCCTGCGCCGAGGTGCTCAAGGCCGGCGCGTCGGAGGAATCGAAAGCGGCGGCGTCAGCGTTGGCCAAGGCCGAGGCGCAGGCGGTCGCCGCGGCCGGACTGGCGCGAAGCACGCGAGCGCACACCATCTTCAGCGGTTTCGGAATCGGGCTGGCGTACAAGACCCTGATGGCCGCACTCAAATTGTGGAAGGACACGCCGGAGAAAGTGTTCGCTGCGCCGTTCAAAGCCGGGTCCGTCGGCATGGAGATTTCGCCCGAATTGCTCGGCGTCGGCTACATCATCGGGCCGCGCATCGCTTCCATCATGTGCGCTGGCGGCGTGCTCGCCTATCTGGTCCTCATTCCGCTGATCAAATTTTTCGGGGAAGGAGTGTCGGTCGTGCTTCCGCCGGGCGGAAAGTTGATTCGCGATATGAGCCCGAACGACATTCGCAGTGCTTATATCCTTTACATCGGCGCGGGCGCCGTGGCCGCGGGCGGCGTCATCAGCCTGATTCGATCCCTGCCGACCATCTGGCACGGATTAAAGGCCGGGCTGTCCGACTTCGGGCTTGGGCGCGGCAACAGGGGCAACAACATCCCACGCACGGAGCGCGATTTGTCGATGAGGTTTGTCGGCGTCGGTATCGTCGCCTTGCTGGCGGCGATCACGTTGGCGCGACCATTGCACATGAATCTGCTCGGCGCATTGTTGATTCTCGTGTTCGGTTTTTTGTTCGTCACCGTGTCCTCGCGCCTGACGGGAGAGATCGGTTCATCGTCGAATCCAATCTCCGGCATGACGGTGGCGACGCTTCTTTTGACCTGTCTGGTCTTCCTGCTGGTCGGCTGGACGGGCAATGTCTATTACGTCACCGCGCTCTCGGTAGGCGGTATTGTTTGCATTGCCTCATCGAACGGCGGCACGACCTCGCAGGATTTGAAGACCGGCTTTCTCGTCGGCTCAACTCCCAGACTTCAGCAAATTGCCATCCTGATCGGCGCGCTGGCCTCGGCGCTCGTGCTGGGACCGATCCTGAAAGGCTTGAACGACGTGAAGACCGTGTATGTTCCGGCGGACAAAGTTGCTCCCGGATTGCAGGTGACGTTGCCAAACGTTGGCGTGACGAAGCGGGAAAAGCTGCTTGGACCGCAAGGATTGGAGGACACAAAGACGCACTGGGTCTATCACCAACTCGATCCGGCCGGTGGCGCCGCGAAGAAATTTCTTCTCGATGACACGGGCAAAGCGCTTTGGTATGTGGACCCCGGAATCAATGGCACATTTGAGCAGCGCCCGGATGGCAGCAGGGTCGAGAAATTCAGCGCGCCCAAAGCTGTGCTGATGTCTTACATCATCAAAGGAATTCTGGACCGCAAACTTCCCTGGGCGCTGGTCCTGTTTGGTGTGATGATTGCGATCACACTGGAGCTCTCATCCATTCCGTCGCTCGCCTTCGCGGTCGGCGTTTATCTGCCGCTGGCTTCGTCTGCGCCGCTTTTTATCGGCGGTCTGGTCCGTCTGTTCGTGGACCGCCGTCAACGCGCGCGGTTCAAGGACACGTCGCTCAGCGAGGCGCAGCTAGCCGCGGAAAGCGACAAAAGCCCCGGCGTGCTGCTCTCCTCAGGTTATATCGCGGGCGGCGCGATCACCGGGATTATCGTTGCGTTCATGGAGGGAGTGTTCCCGGTTCGCACCAAGGCGATCGATGAGTGGTCGCAAGGGCACAATCCGTTTTATTCGACCGCTGATTGGAATGGCCTTCGGGCCGACTGGCTCGCGCTGATTCCATTTATCGTCCTCTGCTGTTATCTATACCGCATCGGGCGAGATGTTGGCGGCCCGGCCAACCGTAAAAACATTTAGGCGATATCAACAGGAACCAGGCAATCGCAGTTGCAAAATTTCTCTTTGAAATCCGGCCCAATCCCGCCAACATCCGCGCTCGCTTTGTGGCTTGAAGCGGTGGGGCAAGACTCCATCGCGCCCTGACTTCGATTGAGAAAGAGCGGGGCTCGAGAGGACTCTCGCCCCAACAAATAACTGGAATGAAACGCACGCACCATTGCAATGAACTGCGCCCGGCGCACATCGGGCAAACAGCGACTTTGTCCGGCTGGGTCCATTCCCGCCGCGATCTGGGCGGCTTGATTTTCATCGACATCCGCGACCGCGAAGGCCGCACCCAAACCGTGTTCGATCCGTCCGATTTGCCGAAAGAAATCTTCGAGCGCGCCGCGTCGTTGCGCAGTGAATGTGTCGTCGCCATCACCGGCAAAGTCCGCCAGCGGCCCGCCGGCACCAACAACGTGAAGATCGCCACCGGCGAGGTGGAGGTGGCCGTCCGCGCGTTGGAAGTGCTCAACATGGCCGACGTGTTGCCGTTTCCCGTGGACGATCCCGAACTCGCGTCGAAGGTGAACGAGGAATTGCGGCTGCAATATCGCTACCTGGATCTGCGCCGGCCGGAGATGGCGCGGAACATCCGCCTGCGCAGCCAAGTCGCAACGGCGACGCGCGTGTTCATGGAAGAACAGGGTTTCCTCGAAGTCGAGACGCCGGTCCTGTTCAAATCCACGCCCGAAGGCGCGCGCGAATTTCTGGTTCCCAATCGCCGCGAGCCGGGAACGTTTTACGCGCTGCCGCAATCGCCGCAGCAATTCAAACAAATTCTCATGGTCGGAGGCGTCGAACGGTATTACCAGCTCGCCCGCTGCTTCCGCGACGAGGACCAACGGGCCGACCGTCAGCTCGAATTCACGCAGATCGACATCCTCGGCGAGGACATCGTGACGCCGTTCACCAGGATTACCTTTGAGGAAGCGCTGAACCGCTACGGCGCCGACAAGCCGGACACGCGCTTCGGCATGGAACTGGCGGACTTCACCGAGGAATTTCGCAGCAGCGGGTTCAAAGTGTTCAGCGGCGCGGTCGCTGCGGGCGGCGTGGTGAAGGCACTCAACGCGAAGGGACTCGCGGGCGCGACGCAAGGGCAAATCGAAACAATGACCGAATACGCCAAGAGCTTCGGCGCGAAAGGCCTCGCTTATATCAAGGTTGAAGGCGGCGAATGGAAATCGCCTATCATGAAGTTTTTCAACGACGTTGAGAAAGCAGCATTGACGAAGAAACTCGGCATCGAGGAAGGCGACTTGATCCTTTTCGCGGCCGATCAATGGCTGACCGCGTGCGAAATTCTGGGGAAGATTCGACTTTACTGCGCGGGCGTGTTGAAAGGGCAGGGGAAGCTGACGATTGCTCCGAACCGCTTCGATTTTCTTTGGGTGGTCGATTTTCCGCTGCTCAGTTTCGACAAGGAACAGAACCGCTGGTATTCGAGCCATCACCCGTTCACTGCGCCGGTGGCGGAAGACATTCAGTTTTTAACGAGCGATCCGAAGAAAGTGCGCGGCCAGCACTACGACATCGTTGTGAACGGCACGGAACTTGGCGGAGGCTCGATTCGTATTCATCAGCCGGATGTGCAGAAGACGGTGTTCGAGCAGGTGCTGCAGATTTCGCCGGAGGAAACGAAACTGCGTTTCGGCTACCTGCTGGAGGCGTTTCGATACGGCGCCCCGCCGCACGGCGGGATCGCGCTCGGCTTCGATCGCTTGATCGCGATCCTCTGCGGCACACCGAGCATCCGCGACGTGATCGCCTTCCCGAAAACGGCGAAGGGCACCGACCTCATGACCAACTCGCCCGCGCCTGTGACTCCGAAACAATTACGCGATTTACATCTTGAATTGAAGGCGGCGAAGAAGGAGTAGCTGAGCAAGCTCTGAACCATGCCCACCATCTTTCGCGAGAAAGGGTATCGGTTCAGCTCTTATAGTTATGACCTTGGCGAGCCGATGCATGTGCATGTGACCAAAGCGGGCGCCGAAACAAAGGTTTGGATGAACCCGATCGCACTGGCTTGGGCCAAGGGATTTCGAGAGCATGAAATTCGAGAGATTCTCGACCTTGTTGCGGCTAATCGTGCTGTGATAGAGTCTGCTTGGAATGAACGTCGCGGAAATTGAGAAAGT
>QHOP01000431.1:3173-19455 GCA_003219345.1 Verrucomicrobiota bacterium | reverse complement strand
CCTTTCGGCACACACATCGTCGCGGTGGAAGTGGACCGCGACACGGGCGAGGTGAGAATCGTCAAATACGTGACGGTGAATGACTGCGGCTATCAGGTGAATCCCCTGCTTGTAGAAGGCCAGGTGCAGGGCGGCATCGCGCACTCGATCGGGCAGGCCCTTTTCGAGCGCACCGTCTATGACGAGAACGGCCAGTTGCTCACCGGCGAGTTCATGGACTACGCCATGCCGCGCGCGAAGGACATTCCACAGTACCTCATGGACAGCACGGTGACGCCTTCGCCGAGTAATTCGATGGGAATAAAGGGCGTGGGCGAAGCGGGAACGATCGGCGCAACGCCGGCCATTGCCAACGCGGTGATGGACGCCCTTTCGCCACTGGGCATCCGGCACCTCGACTTGCCGCTGACGCCCGAAAAAATCTGGCGGGCGATAGCGCCAGCAAAAGTTAAATGATTTACATGGAATCACTACATTTGTAATTCATGTGACCAAGCAACCCTTAAAATGATTCCCGCCGCGTTTGATTACTTGCGCCCTGCGACGCTCGACGAAGCCATTGCGCTTCTTGAACTGCACGGCGCCGAGGCCAAAGTGCTGGCGGGCGGGCACAGCCTGGTTCCAGTGATGAAACTGCGTCTCGCCCAGCCGAAAACCGTGATCGACATCAGCCACGTTGCGGATCTTAGCTACGTTCGTGAGCAGGGCGACAAAATCGCCATTGGCGCGATGACGACGCACTACGACATCGAGGCCTCCCCGCTGCTGCGCGACACATGCCCGTTGTTGACCGAACTCGCTCCGCAGATCGGCGACGCGCAGGTGCGCAACCGGGGCACGATCGGCGGCAGCCTCGTCCACGCCGATCCTGCGGCGGATTGGCCGGCAGCGATTCTGGCGCTGGACGCGGACCTGGAAATTGCGGGGTCGAACGGCCGCCGCACCGTTAAGGCCACCGAGTTTTTTGTCGGGATGATGGAAACAGTCGTGCAGTCGAACGAGATTCTCTGCGAGATTCGCGTGCCGACGGCGGCGAGATCGGTCGCTTACGTGAAGTTCGCCCAAAAGGCGAGCGGTTTTGCCATCGCGGGCGTTGCGGTAGTTGTGGATAGAGCCAACAAAACGGTTAGTGTCGGCGTGACTGGGGTCGCAGCCAGGCCGTATCGTGCCTTGGCGGTGGAGAGTGTCTTGCGCGGCAAGGTCCTCAACAGAGATGCTATCGACCAGGCTGCGGGAATAGCTGCCGAAGGCGTCGAGCCGCTGGACGATATTCATGCCTCGGCCGCATTTCGCGCCCACTTGGTTCAAGTCAATACCCGACGCGCCCTCGAATTGGCCGTCTCGCGGGGGTGAACGGAAGGCCCTGATCAGAATTCAGCGCCGGATTGCGAAGCAACAGTTCATGATTGTTCAAGGAACCTATACCCTCCCTCTCCCGCCCGACCGCGTGTTCGCGGCTTTGACCGACCCGGCTGTCTTGCAACAGGCCATTCCAGGTTGCGAGAAACTCGAGAAGACCGCTGATGATGAATACAACGCGCATTTGAAGATCGGGATCGCGGCCGTGAAAGGCAGCTACGTCGGCAGCGTGCGATTAAGCGACAAACATCCACCCGACCGGTTCACGATGCACCTGGAGGGGAAGGGCGCCGTGGGATTTGTCAACGGAACTGCTCGAATCGAACTCAAGGAAGAGGGCCGGAACACGCAACTTCATTACAACGCGGATGTGCAGGTGGGCGGACTGATTGCCGCGGTGGGCTCGCGAATGATCGAGGCCGCC
The DNA here is from genome assembly GCA_003219345.1 of Verrucomicrobiota bacterium. Taxonomy (GTDB): domain Bacteria; phylum Verrucomicrobiota; class Verrucomicrobiia; order Limisphaerales; family AV2; genus AV2. The sequence goes on along the minus strand of QHOP01000431.1, from coordinate 17,672 downwards.
GCCAAAAAGCTCGCCGGCGATTTTTTCCAGGCGTTTTCCGAGGCTTTGCCGCAGACGGAGTAATCTATAAGGCTGCTTGGGTGGTTGTCGATCGGGTGCCGGAAGCTGTCGCGAAACGCCGAAGGCGATGGACTTTGGAGGAGCACGCGGCTGATACAGCCAGACTTTCTGGCAACCGCCGTCTCACCCGGTCAATGGATGATGCGAAGGAAAACACAGTAGGAGTAAAGAACCGCCGCCTCTAAAGTGACAAATACAGCAAAGCTCGTCCATGCGATTATCCAATCCACCCAACTCTTGATCTTCCAACCATCAACCCATTTACTCTTCGCGCTCACGTTCGCGGATGTAGCAGTTGAAATGCCAATCGGTGATCTTGCCTTTGGGGCCGGCTGACAACCTTCCTCGATTTGTGTCTGTCCCGATTGACGGTGTCGGCCCGCAACGATAGCTTCCCTGGAGATGATTGCAGCCACCACACCTATCGCAAGCGCGCAGCCAAACTTTCGCGTTGGCGACGAACGCCTCATTCGCGTCACATCCGGCGCCGCCCGGAAGGTCAGCTCGTTGCTGGCCAAACAAGGGCGTCCAAAAGGTGTACTCCGTGTCGCGGTTATGGGCGGCGGCTGCTCCGGGTTGCAGTACAAGATGGACTTGCAGGATGGCCCGGCGAATCGCGATATCCTCGTTGAAACCGGCGGCATCAAAGTGGTCGTTGACCCCAAAAGCGCGCTCTATGTCAGCGGAAGCGAACTGGATTACGTTGAAGCTCTCCAAGACGGCGGCTTCAAGGTGAAGAATCCCAACGCGGCCAGCAGTTGTTCCTGCGGCGAAAGTTTCAGCGCGTGAGCGCGCCACGCGCTCCCGTTGAAACATCCAGGACTTCCAGATGACCGATTACTTTGCTCTGCTCGACGAATCGCGCCGTCCCTGGATCGATCCCGTATCACTAAAAACCAAATTTCTCGCGCTGACCGCAGAGGTCCATCCCGACCGAGTCCACACCGCGTCCGAAGCGGAAAAACAGGCCGCCAACCAGCGGTACGCCGAGTTAAATGCCGCCTACAATTGCTTGCGGGAGCCAAAGGGACGATTGCGGCATCTGCTTGAGCTGGAGCGCGGGAGCAAGCCTGAGGGGGTGCAGAAAATTTCTCCCGCCACAATGGATTGCTCCGTGGAAGTCAGCCGGCTTTGTCACGAAGCCGACGCATTTCTTGCGGGACGAGCCAGAGCCAGTTCGCCGATGTTGAAAGTGCAATTGTTCGAAGAAGCGATGGCGTTGACCGAAAAATTGAATGCGCAATTGCAGAAACTGAATGTGAAAGGTGACCTGCTGGTTGAGCAGTTGAAGAACCTCAACATGGTTTGGGAATCGGCGCCTCCGGTCGGCTCACCTGCGCGTGTCAACATCCTTCCCTGCAGCCGGCTTGAGCACCTTTATCGGGACTTCAGTTACCTCGCTCGCTGGGCGGAACAAGTTCAAGAACGGATAGCTCAACTTTCTTTTTGACTGTCCAACTTGAATCCAGAAACGAGTCAACGCTGCCAACATTTAAGACAACAGGCTCGAAGCAACTTCACGCAGCAGAATCGGCGCAACGCAGTTTTTTCATCGAGTTGTGGTCAAAATCCAACAAATTTGCAAAAGAAGCCCGGACTCGAACTGCGTAATTCAATCAAATCCAGCGGGGGCAACGCCTTTGGTATGCCGACTGCTCGATAGTTGAGCATGGAAACCGTACTGAATTTCGACAGTCGAAATGCAGTATTTGCCAACCGCCTCCATCATCACGGTGGAGGCAGAAAGTCTTACCTTACTCTGCCTACTTGCGTTGGGCCGTCAGGTTCGGCGCACTTCTTGAATTGAGTTGTAGCCTGGCGGTCTGCTTCCACAGGCCGCCAGCTTTCTTAAAACAACAACGGCCCAGGTCCCCGCTTCTTTTTTCGCGCGCACGACGTACTGCGGCAGCGTAAGCGGCTCCTTCCTTTGCGGAGGCGCAGGAAGTTTTAGAACAGCGAAATTCCCTTGGGCATTTTAACCACGATGGTGCCGGCGATCATGTCATGCCAAGAAAGTTTCTCGCGGTTCCAGCCTGCCCAGAAAAATCCGAGGAACATCACCAGCGCTGAGAAGAAACTGGCCAGCGACCGCACCAGCGCCACGGCAAAGTCAAGTTGCCGGCCATCACGCCGGAAAATTTTCATTCCAAAAACAATTCCACCGATTGTCGTTCCTTTCCACGTCCACATGCCGACATGGTACGCGACCCACGCGAACGGGAAGAACGGCGGGAAATGAGTCACGGCACTGGCCGCCCCAACCAGGAGGAAATCCAAAAAGGTCGCCGCAAACCGGAGCCAGAATCCGGCGCGCGGCAGGATCGTGACATCCGCAGAGGCGAGAGCGGCAGCTTCGCCGGGAATCACGGGCGGGGTCGGGCTGGCGGTCGGAGGTGTTGAGACAACAGCGCTGCTGGTGCGGCTATTGCCGCGGTTGCCGCCTTCCGAGCGGAAGGCACGGAACAACGCCAGCGTTGCCGCGCCGAAACCGAGCGGCGCGATCATTACCCAGGCCAGCAACCCGAGGATCGGAATGATGTAGAGGAAGTAGAACACGACGATGCCAATGAGGAGAGCGACCAGCGGCAATTGGAGCGCCGCCACTCCCAACTGTTTGCCGATCTGCTGGCCGACGAAACGATACACGGCCACCTTGCCGAAAAGGAACGCGACGAACGCAGCGCAAAAAGCGAACGGCACAACAATGATTCCAATGCCGGTTGCAACGAGCAGCAGTTGCAGCAGCAAAAACAAAATGAACATGAGTACACCGACGAAAAACGAGCCCACCGGCTGCGATTCGAGCGCCTCGACGCTGGCCGTTACCGGCCGTGCGAACATTACCGCCGTCAGCAAGTAAACTCCGGCGCAGGCCAGCGCCGCGATCCACCACCAGCCGAAACGGTGCGGCAACGGTCGTCCCAGAATCGGGCCTTGTACGACCCAGTTCTTTACGCCGGCGAGCACGGGTGCTCTCTCTTCCAGCCTCGACCAGGAAACCTCCACCGGGCTGTGATCGATCCTGGCGCTCGGGTCGGCGTGCAAATCTCCGCCGACGATGACAGCGTCGCCTTCGATATGAGCGTTGGGTCCGAGCTCCGCTGAGCCAAGCGGTACGACGAAGTTCCCCCTGATCGTGCCGTTCACCTTCGCCGTTCCAAAAACCACCACCACATGCTCCGCCCTCCCATCCACGGTGGCATCTCCGAAAATCACTACCACATCCCCGGCATCCTCGCCTTCCTTGATCACCGCGTCGTTGGCGAAACGAATCACGTCACCGATGTGTCGGCGCCCTGGTTCGTTTTCCTCTTTTTCGTTGCCCGGGGACGACTCGGCCTTGGCCGGCGTTTCGTCCGCCTTTTGCGCCGCGGCGTCGCCGTCTTGCTGTGCCCACGCTGCCGCGCTCAACCAAAGCCCCAAACCCAACAGCCAGTAAAATGATGGTCTCTTCATGAAGTTATGCCCTTTTGATAGCAAACCGGAAACACACCGTGCCAACGCCGACGCACAGAAAATAAACCAACAACAAACTGCCACCAGCCACGAACAGCGCCGGTTGTCCGAGTTTCTGCAAGACCAGCAAAACCGCGCCAAAGAGTGCTTTCAGCGCTTCCCAAATCGGTGCGTAACCGGAGAGCCACTGCGACACCGCGGTCGAAAGCGAAGTCACGTTCAGGCCGTCCCAGACCGCACCGGCGAGATACGAAGTCAAGCCCGCGCACGCCACGAACGTCGCCAGCGAAATCATTTGCGCCCACAATGGCCACGTCCACCACGACCGTTGCCACCACGGCTCACGCTCTTTGGCGTGCGCTGCCAGCATCACGCGATGCACCAGCGTCTCCGGCGCCGGCAATTCGGGCAACTTCCGCAGCTCGCGGTGGATCAGTTGCTCCAGTTGTTTTTCGTTTTGCTCGTTCATTGCGTCTTTAAATTCTGCCGGTTTATGTCGGGCACGGACTTTCCGCCCCGTGCAACCCGCCCCATGCCTCTTCGCCGGTCATCTTCAGCTTCAATTTTTTCCGCAACGCTTCGCGCGCGCGATGAATGTCCGTTTTCACTTTACTCAGTGAAACGCGCAGCTTCGCGGCGATTTCTTCGTAGCTCATGTCTTCGAAGTGATAGAGCACCAGAGGCACGCGCTGCGCCGACGGCAGCTTCTGCAAGACCGCTTCCAGCAGTTGCCGATGGTCGCCAGTCGCAACCTGCTGCTCGTGAGTGTCCGGCGCGGCCCACTCGGGCGTCGAATCGTCATCGTCGTTTTCCCCGCGCATTTCGGAAAAGAACCGCCAGCGCGCCCGGTAACGCGAGAGATGATTCAGACAGAGATTTCGTGTCACCGTCTTGAGCCAGCCACCGACCGTCGGGCTGTCTTTCAACTCGTCGTAACGTTCGTAGGCCTTCAGGAAGACTTCCTGTGACACATCCTCGGCCTCGGCCTGGTTGCCCAGCAACCGAACCGCCGTGGAAAACACCATGTTCTGGTAGGACTTCATGAACGCCTCGAACTGTTGCGAGTCTGTCATTGTTTGCCCTATACCGGCGTAGGGTCATCTTATGGGCAGGACACAGCTAATGGAACGAAAGTTGCATAAAAAGGCGAGTCGGGACCGTTGAATCGTTAAAGGGTTAAATCGTTAAACGCCCAGATCCGCCAGAATCATCTGCGCCGCGTTGTGGCCGGGCGCTCCGGTCACTTCACCCCCCGGATGCGTTCCCGCGCCGCAAAGATACAGATTCGCAATGGGCGTGCGATAACTCGACCAACCGGGCAATGGGCGCTGCGCCAGAAACTGTCCTGGGACCATGTCCAGGTGCCGAATATTGCCGTCGGTCATCGCCATCCGCTGCTCGATGTCAGCCGGCGTAAACAGCGCCGAGTCCGTGATCACATTGCGAAGATTCGGCGCGTAAGCCCTCAACGTTTCAATCAAGCGCGCGCCGACTTCCTTTCGCCGTTCTTCCCAGGTCCCCTCGCGCAATCGCACGGGTGCATAGAGCGCCCAGATCGACATCACATGGTGGCCTGGGGGCGCCATCGTCGGGTCGTAGGCCGATGGCACCTGCACTTCCATCACCGGCGCGCGCGACGGCAGGCCCCGCTTCGCATCGGCCCACGCCTGCGCGAAGTAATCGATCGAGGGACAAATCTTTACCTCGGCGAGAAATCGCGGGTCGAACTCGCCCTCGGCGAAGTAGGCCGAGAAATCCGGCAGGCCTTTGAGCGCGGCGTGAAATTTAAGATACGCTGCCTCCGTTCTTAGCGATTTGATTCGCTGCGTGAATCTTGAATCGAGATGTCGGGCGTCAACAAGCTTAAGAAACGTGCGTTTCGGATCTGCGTTGGAAACGACGATGCGACTGCGAATCTCCGTTCCGTCCGCCAGCGCAACGCCGATGGCCTTGGCGTTCTCAACGAGAATTCTCTCGACCTGTGCGCCGGTCTGCAACGTTGCGCCCCGCGCGCGGGCCGACGCCGCCAACGCCTGCGTGATACCACCCATGCCGCCTTTCACCAGTCCGACGTTTTCCGGATCGCTGAATATCGTGCACTTGATATAGGCGTAACACCACGCGCTGCCCGGCGCCGTTGGATCGCCCACGTCGTGCGCGTGAATGAAAGCCGCTCGCACCGGTTCCGACTCGAAGAATTCGGTGACGACATCGCTCATGCTCGCCAGTAGCAGGCGCTCGAAGAATTCCTCGTCATCCGTTCCGGTCAGTCGGTCGGCGATTTCCGCCACGGTGGGCGGCGGTCTCAGGAGATGCGGGTAAATGATGCCCGCCGCCCGTTCCCAGAATGCGTTCCACCTCGGATAGTTCGAAGCGTCGCGTTTCGAGAACCGGGCGAGCTCCTCCTGCGTTTGCTCGACGCCGTCCCACAACAGAAGTCGGTTCCCGTCCGGCAACGGCAGGAACCGCCAAGGGTCGATGTGCCAAACCTCGAATCCATATTTGCGCAGCTCCAGGTCTTCGATGACTTTCGTTTGAAGCAGGTAGCAAAAATACGAACACGCCGAGAAACGGTACCCCGGAAACAATTCCTCTGTGACGCACGCGCCGCCGAGAATGTCGCGCCGCTCCAGCAGTCGCACTTTCAGGCCGGCCTGCGCGAGATATGCGGAGGCCACCAGTCCATTGTGTCCACCGCCAAGAATGATGATGTCGTAATCAACGGACGGCATGACACAAACTCCATCTGCGCCGCGATGCGTTCTCGACTCACCGAACGAGGGAAGCAGGAAGAAGCATCGAATTGTCGTCGAATCAACGACCCGCTGTGGACGCAAATCTACCGATATCCAGGTCCGCAATAGCTCGAACGATCAAGGCGAGCGACGAGATGATGCCGAGGACAGCGAGGAGTTCCGTGAAAGTGAAGGCGCTTCCAGGCGCTCCGTCTCGTCGTCCGTTTTGGAGATACATAAAACGACTCCCGTTCCGGTTTTCGCTTTGTTTGCCGGACATTAGCAGTAACGGCAGTTGAAAACAAGCATTCCCTGCAAGAAGGATCGGCTTCGAGCTTCGGACGCACCATGTTGTTGCTTCCAACAACGGCAGTCCGACTCAGAGCAGATACACCCTGCCCAGTGCCCCATCGACTTTCACCTTTTGTCCGTTCTTCAAACGTGTAAGCGAGTCCCTTACCGACATCACGGCGGGAATTTTCATCTCGCGCGCGGTCACCGCGCCGTGTGACAAAGGTCCGCCGCTTTCGGTCACCACCGCTACTGCGCTGTAAAAAAGTGGCGTCCAGGTCGGATTGGTCGTGCGCGCGACCAGGACTGAGCCTTTCGGAAATTTGGCGAAATCGTCCGGACTCGAGACCAGGAACACCTCGCCTTCCGCTTGTCCCGGACTGCCCGCCAGACCACTCAGAAAGTCGCTGCCGGCTTCGTCGTCTTTTCGACTCTCACCCAGGACCCATTCCGGTTTGCGGACGCGGTCGCTCTGGTAAGCAGCCTTTTGCTGTCGCACGAGTTCGCCGAACTGCCTCCAACGCGCTTCGTCGTCCGCTCTGACGGCATCGTCGATTTGGTTCCACTGAGCAAAGAAGATGTCCATCGGTTCTTCGAGGATTCCCCGGTTGACGAGGCGCCTGCCCAATTCACGGAGGCCTTTGCGGAGCGGCAGAGTAAGCCGGGTCGTTTGGTAATGTTCAAGGTCGTCGAGGCTTGTGTAAACGCGGGCCAGTCGCAGGATTTCGTAAAAGAAATAGTGCAGGTCCGGCGGCAGTTTGCTGAAGAGTTCGAATTCGGATTGCTGCATTCGCACCTTCAACTCGCGCTCTTGCTGCGCCGGCGTCCGGTCCATCGGCGTTTGGAGAATCAGCCGGAGGTTGTCGGGCACCACCCAGGGAACCTCGATCCACGTCGGCTGATACGCGTCGAAATCCACTTCGCGATGGCCATGGTCGCGGAGGAACTTCTGAAATCTGGCGTTGAATTCGGGAAACCCCGCGAGCACGTCCCGCTCCACCAGGCTGCGCGCATCGATTTCTGTAAATCGTTGTTCCAATTCCGGCAGCGCGCGCACCTGTTGCGCCAGCTCGAACAATTCCCGGTTGATGACACCCGTCTTCGTTTCGCAGTAGGCCATCAGACCGTCGAACAGGCGATTGGCATCTTGCGGGCCGAGCATCATTGTCAACAGCCCATGGAGCAGCCGATAGAGCGTGGCATGAGTGATTGAGATGGCGATGTTCGGGAGGAAATATTGCGCGCCGTGCTCGTTGACGTTGAGGACAAAGGCCCAGACACCGGCCAGGTCTTTTTTGTCGAGCGGTTCGGCCATCAACTCGCCGACCTTCAAGAGGTAGTAATCCAAATCGCGCGACCAGAGGACCGGCAGCTCCTGCACCCAACGGTACTGCTCCCGCAGCCGCGGAATCAGCATTTTCAAATCGGCCAGGGACTTTACGGAGAACGGCGGGCGCTTGAGGTAAAGTTCCACCGCGTTTTGATTTCCGTAGATGTAATGGCCGTGCATTCCAAACCACTTTCCGTTGAACGGCGGAAAACCCATCAACCGAAAGGAGTGGTTGAGCGAGCGGTGAAAACCGCTGTCCACGAAGTCCCAGGTCAACGGCGTAATGACATTGGGGAAACGTTCGGCTGACTCGTCCCGCGTCCAGCGCGGCGGAATCGTCGTGACCGGCCGCGATTGAAACAGATACAGTCGGCCGCCGGCGAATCCCCATTCGATGTCCTGCGGGAAACGGAAGTACTGCTCAACGCGAATCAACAGGGCGGCGAGCTGCGCAATTTGCTCGTCGCTCAAGCTGGGTTCCATCGCCTCGTCCCTGGCGACCTGGACCGCCTTCGTCCCGCCGGCCACACACACGACTCTGCGCGTTTTTCGAGCGATGTGCGACCGGCGCAAAGTTCGCGCAGCCTTGTCACCACCATCTGCCCCGGATCGCCGGTCACCGGATCAATACTGAACCCAACACCCGCCGCCTCGCACTGGACCATCTGCTGGACCACGACGGCCATCTCGGCCTGTTGATGATCGAAGTGTTGTTGCTGGCGATACGCCATCGCCCGGACCGACCAGAGCGACAAAAAGCACGCCTTGATCTTCTCCAGAATCTGGTCGAGACCGGAACAATTGAGGTAGCTCTCGTGCTGGCCGGCGAACGCCGCGCTGGCCAGGTCCTCCATCGTCGAGGACGACCTGACCGAAAAGGTTTGCTCGACGGGATAGCCCTGGAGCATTGAACGCACTTCATCGGTCAATGATTCCGGCAAAGGCAGCTTCGACAGCGCCTCATGGAGTCGTTCGCTTTCAATCCGCAATCGGCCGGGATCATGCGAAGCTCCTTGTACCTTTCGGACCTGATCACGGCCCATGAACCGGGCTGCCTCCTCACCCGCCCTTCGGGCACCCTCTCCCCCTCGGAGGGGGAGAGGGACGGGGTGCGGGGGCGGTTCACGGGCAGCCTCCACGGCTTTTCTGTCGCGCATTGGGACCATGAACCGCTGCGCCTCACAGAGGCGCGGTCCGGACCGCGGGTCTGCGACCCGCAGCCTGTTCGGTTCATGGGCAGCCAAGGTGCCCGCGCACACGATCGAACCGCCGCTCGTCCCGATAAAATCTCGATAAGCCTGAGCGGTGACAATGAACCCGGTTGGCACAGGAAAGCCGCCTTGAGTGAGCAGCACCAGGTTCGCGCCTTTGCCGCCGCTCCGTTCGATTTTGGCGGCGCAGCGTTCTTCAAACTTGAGCAGGTATTTCATGAGAGACTCCTTTCGATTTGCAGTTTTTGGCGAGCCATAACGAGAAGGCGGACAAAGCGAAACCGGCGATGAGGTCCACGAAATAGTGATAACGCAGGTAAATCGTGGAAATCCAAAGGCCGACGCAGGGAATGAGGTAAAGCTTGAAACGCCACGGTTTGTGGACGCGATCGAAAAACAGCAAGAAGCTCGACACGGCGCAGTGCAGGCTGGGAAAGACATCCACGCGGTTGCTGCCGAGCCGGACTATTTCCGCATTCCAACGCGTGATCCACCCGCCCGTCAGTGGCACGGTAAATTGATCGGCCATGACGAGGTGCGGGCCTTCGGCCGGGAGCAGCGTATATCCGAGGAAACCGAGTCCATAGATGCTGAACAAACCAACGGTGAACTTCCTGAAGGTCTCCAATTCCCCGACGCAATAAACGATGACGCTGAAGAGCAGACAAGGGAAAAAGAGAATGTAACATGCGCTGAGAAACTCCGTCGGCACCGGGTGCACGATGGCCTCCATCCGCAAACTGAGATTCGTCCCGACCAACCAATGGTCAACCTTCTGCAATGTCGCGTCGGCCGCGTGCGGGCGCATCGCTGGAACAGCGACTCTCAGATGGGCATAAGCCAGGTTCATCGCCACGAAATAAAACAAGAGTCGCGCGCGCCAACGCAGATTGGTTTCCCCGCACCATTTAATCAACGCGCCGCTGATGCTCAGCAGGGTCAGGTAAAACAGCGCGTTGGGTGCGAAAAAGCCGATGCAGAAAACGAGCCGCAACCAGGTCACCGTCAGAAAGGCCCCGAAAATGATTTCGTGCGGCAGCAGTCGTAATTTAGTCGTCATGGAGAGTTCCCATGGTTTTCCAACCGCGCCTCGGGACCATGAACCACCCCCTCACCCGCCCTTCGGGCACCCTCTCCCCCTCCGAGGGGGAGAGGGATGGGGTGAGGGGGGCAGGTTCACGGAAAGTTTCCCGCAGAACTGTTTCACGGAAAGCGAGAACCTGCGGACGAAGCTCCGGGTAGCGCAGACCGTTATGGACCGCGACCGCCAGTTTTTTCACCCGATAGTAAAGTTTCAGCCCGGAAAAGGTCGTCAACGCGTACAGGCCGAACCAGGGCCATCTTCCCGACACGATCGCGACCATCGCCATCACGGCCACCCAAAGCAGGAACAACGGCGCGCCAACCAGAACGCGCCAGAGCGAAATGACGTTTGGGCCGTCGGGAAATTTCTTCCCGGCCCACCAGGCGCCTAGCAGCGGCGGTAGATTGAGCAGCGCCCCGAGGCCGACCAGCGGCCCGGTCGCACCAAGCGCCAACAGGTACCGCCAGGCCGGCCCCAGAAGAATCTTTTCCGGAATGGACTGCTCGAGCGCTTTCAGCGTTTTGAAATAGGAACGCTTTGTGCCCAACGTGGCCACGCAAGCCAGCCGATGAATCATCTGTTGGTATTGCTCGGACTCCACATTGACGCCCACCGATTCGAGCGCGGACTGAATGCTGCGCTTCAACTCTTTCAACCGTCCGAGCGGATGGAGCGCGTCTGACAAGTCTGTGGCGACAGGCGCGCCCACCACTACTTCCACTCTGCTGCGAAAGGCCCACGGACATTCGTAAGTAATCCCCAACGGCACCACTTGAATGAGAGAGCCGTTTTCAAGATAGTTGGCCAGAATTCGCGCTGCTCCGCTTTTGAACGGAAGATGCCGGGGGCCGAGTGTGCTTGTCCCTTCAGGAAAAATGACCAGTTCACCTCCCATTCGCAGCAGTTCCATGCACTGGTTCAACGCTTCCAGGTTCGTGCCCGGCTCACCCTCGTCTCTGTCCCTCGCCACTTCGATTCCGGTGAAAAAAAGCCTTCCGATCAAATTGCGGCGAAGCTGGGTCGAGATCATGAAATTCGCGCGCGGCAAAATCGCGTGATAGATGAATCCGTCCACCGCGCCGTTTCGGTGAAGTCCCAGGTAAATGGTCGGACCGGTCCGGGGCAGTCGTTCCGGCCAAAGGACCGAGATGCGGCTGAAGTACAGCCCGTTGCAGAAACGGTGAAGGACGCGGTACCAGGGATTAGCCATATTGAACGGGATGACGTCTGGGGTGAATCCATGTAAGATAGCCGGCCTCGTTCGTTCCGCTGAAAGAAATCTCCAAGGAGCTTATTGCCTGACAGGCCGCATCGGGTTTCATGTGCGCGATAATAACTTCCCGGCGTCCTCGATCGTTAATTGATAAATCCCGGACGGCTTATTGATTTAATTGATGCCTGAACAATCTCCCCCCCGAAGACCGGACGAATGGCGATGATGGGAAGCAGAGCCGGAGCGCGCCGAACGCGTTGAAGATGCCGCCTACTCCAGGGCCGATCGCATTGTGGCAAACAAATCTTTCCCGGCATCCTGCGCTACGGGCTCTTTGGATCTTTCATTCGCGTGTTCCACAAGTTCAGCGGGCAGTTCTTTGAGAAACGGCGATGGATGGCAGGGCGCAAGTTGACCGTATTTCTTGCGGCCGGTGCAGTGGCTGATCGCCAGAGTCTGCATCGCGCGGGTGATGGCCACGTAAAACAAACGTCGTTCTTCGTCGAAAGTCCCCTCCGCCTTTGAACGCGAGTGCGGCAGGAGGCCGTCTTCCAGGCCGACGATATAGACGTGCGGAAACTCAAGTCCCTTGCAACTGTGCATGGTGATCAAGGTAACAGCATCACCGGCGTCCTCTTTCTTCTCCTCGCGATCGCTGTCGAGCGTGAGTTCCTCGAGGAATGATTCCAAACGTTCGACCGGCGCCAGCGACGCGTTCCCATCCATCGAAGCCGCCAATTCGCGCAAATTGAGCACGCGACTTTCCGCAGCTTCGGCGTCTTTCTCTGAACGTCGCAGTTCGTCCAGATAACCGATCTCCGTCAGGAATCTCTGCGCCCATGATTGTAACGCGCCAGCTTCGCCCGCTTCGTGGGCGCCGACGTGAGTGTCCGTGGACCGGAACCGCGACCTTGAGGATGAAGCTGGCGAGGTGGTTTCGATTGGTTCTCCCTCTCCTGGGGCTGCGGACGCAGTCTCGGCGAAAGAAAAAATCCTTCTGGGCCGGGGTGAGGGCGAGCGTTGCCTCAAACTTCCATTTGGACCAGGCGCTGTCGGGACTGGCACTGACCTCAGGTCCGTGTCCTCTCGTCGCCGGCTGACTTCAGTTAATTGGCTTCGCGTACGCCCGATGAAAGCGACAAACCCCTCAATGCTCTCGCGCGCTTTGGCCTGGAACGTCGCCTGCACCGTCGGGTTTCTCATCACCGCGAAGACAGAACACTTCCGCTCCTGGCTCGCCGACAACAACCGTTCCATCGTCACGTCGCTCAGGCCGCGGGCCGGCACGTTGGCGATGCGCAACAGGCTCACATCGTCGTTCGGATTCAGAAACACTTTGAGATAAGCGAGAAAGTCGCGCACCTCACGCCGGTCGAAAAAGCTTTGCCCGCCGACCAGGTGATAACGGACGCCTGCCTGCCGCAGCGCCGTTTCCAACGGCCGCGACTGGATGTTCGTCCGGAATAAAATCGCCTGTTGCGACCAGGAAATGCGCTTCGCCTGACGCATGAATTCAATTTCTTCGACAATGGTTCGCGCTTCCGCCTCCTCGTTCTCAAATGTGTGCAAAATGATTTTAGTCCCCTGCCCTTTCGCCGACCAAAGCTGTTTGCCGCGGCGACGCAGGTTGTTTCTGATGACCGCGTTGGCGGCGGACAGAATGATGTTCGTGGAACGATAGTTCTGCTCCAGCTTGATCACCTTCACTTCGGGGTAATGCTTTTCCATGTCGAGCAGGTTGGTGATCTCCGCGCCGCGCCAGCCGTAAATGCTCTGGTCATCGTCCCCCACCACACAGAGGTTGCGATGCTCCCGCGTCAGCGCGTGCACGAGCCGGAATTGAGCAGCGTTCGTGTCCTGATATTCGTCCACCATCACGTAACGATACTTCGCGCGGCAGGCCGCGAGCGCGTCGGGGTGCGCGTCGAACAACCGCAATGTCAAAAGAATGAGATCGTCGAAATCAACAGCATTACACCCGCGCAATGTGGTTTCATAACGCGAGCGAACATGCTCGGCCATCGCGGCCACACTCGAATCGCCAAATAGTGGGACAGGCATCCTGCCTGTCTCCAACCGTTCAGTTCCCGGGAACGGAGACAGGCTGGAAGCCTGTCCCACCTGATTTCTGTAACGGCTCAGCAGCGCGAGAATCGCCGCCGGATCGGTCTTCTCGCCCTTCGCGGAAATCTGGCTGAGGATTTTTCTGATGACCCCAAGCTGTTCCGATTCGTCGTAAATTACAAAGTTCCGCTTGTAACCCAGCTTCTCGATGTGCTGGCGTAAAATCCGAACACACAACGAATGAAAAGTGCAGACCGTAGGGCGAGAGTCGAACGATGAGAGTCGATCGCCCGAGACCTCATTCCGCGTTCCGCGCTCCGAGCTCCGCGTTTTGGGTACGAGCTGGTTAACTCGCTCCTGCATTTCACGCGCGGCCTTGTTGGTGAACGTCACACCGAGAATATTTCCGGACGCGACACCCTGCTCGATCATGCAGGCGATGCGATAAGTGATGACACGTGTCTTGCCCGTGCCCGCGCCGGCGAGGATCAGGACCGGCCCATTGGTCGTCTCTACGGCCAGGCGTTGCTGCGGGTTCAGCGAGTCCAGATTCAACATTGCGGCGGAGTATAGAGGGCGTTCCTGTGAAGGCCCACTCTTTTCACGCGGGTTGAGACGCGCACCGAACATCGCAAGCAAACTGATCCTGTTTGCTTCGAGATTTCGCTTGGATGAGTTGAAGAACGTTTAAGTCAGAACAGGCTCAAGCAATAAAGCAACGAAGACATGCACATTAGAGGTCGAAAGAATGAGCCCGGGCCGAAACTCAATTACCGCGGACGCTTGGACCATGAAGATAATCAATAATCGCCAACGAAATATCAATTAACACCCCGAACGCCACAACGACTAGCGTTGGGCCTTGCAGATCCACCTCAACCACACACATTAATTTATGAACATGACAATCAAAAGCAGCAGGACCGCGGCCGTCGGTTTGTTCGCCACAGCGCTTTTACTCGGCAGCAGTCCGGCACACGCCGAAGACGGCTGGCACCGGAAGGGAACGTGGGAAGTGTATGGAAGCGCCCAGTATCTGTTCGGCGACACCGTTG
>QHOP01000431.1:0-3065 GCA_003219345.1 Verrucomicrobiota bacterium | reverse complement strand
GGAATATAACTTTCTGCGCGGCCGATTCTCGCCTCTGCTGCGAGCCGGACTGGGCTGCTACGATATTACCGACAACGCCGGCTACTGGACCACTTACGGTGAAACGGATTTCTCCTGGAACGTCGGCGGCGGCTTCCGTTGGAACGCCACCGACCATCTCGTTCTGAAACTCGTTGGAGGCGCGTCTTGGACTGAGCTCAAGAACAGCAGCAGCACCGCTCAATTCGGCTTCGTCACGCTGAGCATTGGCGCATCCTTTTAGGCAAATTCCAAGGGCGCGCGGAGTGCAGCAGTCGTTTGAACGAACGCCGACTGTTTTTGCCTTTTAAGCAACGTCCTCCCTGGGAATAGCGGTTCCCGCAAAAATCATTGATCCTTTTCGTCCACCGATTTCGCATGAGTAATTGAAGATCGAAAGAATATGCCATGAAAGCCTACCTCAAATTTAATTGCGTCTATTGCGGTCAACATCTGGAGGGCGAATCCAGTCTGTCAGGCCGCCAATTCCAGTGCCCATCCTGTCGGCACCGTATCGTCATCCCGCCCCCGCCAGCGCAACAGGCCTCCAGCCCTCCTGCCGGGCCAGAGTTCACCTGGGACACCGTTGTCCCGAGACCGAGAGTTGATGTCCCCACTCGTTATCGCGAAGTTAGAAGGCACAATTCAGGCTTGGCACGACGAGCCGTCTGCGATAGGGACTAGGGTATCCTGCGGCAGCCAAATGAACTCCCACTGTCCATCGGAGGAGGAACTGTTCGAGGCCGCGCTGCAACTCGAAACGCCGGGACAACGCGCTGCCTACCTGCAACAAGCGTGCGGTGACGATGTCGCGCTCCGCCAGCGCGTCGAGGCACTCCTGAAGGCGCACGACCAGGCCGGCGAATTCCTCGAACAACCTCCAGCAGGTGTTTCCGCCAAAACTTTCGTGGTCACCACCGGCATGGTTCCGGTGACCGAAGGTCCCGGGGACCGCATTGGCCGCTACAAACTGCGCGAGAATCTCGGCGAGGGCGGCTGTGGCGTGGTCTATGTCGCCGAACAGGAGGAACCCGTCCGCCGCCGCGTGGCACTCAAGGTCATCAAGTTGGGCATGGACACCAAGCAAGTCGTCGCCCGCTTTGAGGCCGAGCGGCAGGCGCTCGCGATGATGGATCATCCGAACATCGCCAAGGTGCTCGATGCCGGCACCACGGAGACCGGACGGCCGTTCTTCGTGATGGAATTGGTCCGGGGCATCCGCATCACGGACTACTGCGACCAGAACAATCTCAGCACCAGGGAGCGCCTCGACTTGTTTATCAAGGTTTGCCACGCCATCCAGCACGCGCACCAGAAGGGCATCATCCACCGCGACATCAAGCCGTCGAACATCCTGGTCACGCTGCACGACGGCGTGCCCGTGCCCAAGGTCATTGATTTCGGCATCGCCAAAGCCACGGAAGGCCGGCTGACCGACGCGACGGTTTACACGCAGCTGCACCAGTTCATCGGCACGCCGGCTTACATCAGTCCCGAACAGGCGGAGATGAGCGGGCTGGATATCGATACCCGCAGCGACATTTACAGCCTCGGTGTGCTGCTCTACGAACTGCTGGCCGGAAGCACGCCCTTTGACCCGAAGGAGCTGCTGGCCTGCGGCATCGACGGGATGCGCAAGACGATCCGCGAGCGGGAGCCGGTGCGACCGAGCACGCGTCTGGCGACATTGCAAGGTGAAGAACTGACGACGGCCGCCAGGCGCCGCTCGACCGACGCGCCGAAGTTAGTCCATCTGCTCAAGGGCGACCTCGATTGGATCGTGATGAAGTGCCTGGAAAAAGACCGGACGCGGCGCTACGACACGGCCAACGGGCTGGCGATGGACCTCAAGCGGCACCTGAATCAGGAGCCGGTGATCGCAAGGCCGCCCTCCACTGCGTATCGGATCCAGAAAGCCATTCGCCGCAACAAGCTGGCCTTCGCCGCGGCGGCGGCTGTTTCTCTGGCTCTCTTGATCGGCGTGGCCGTAAGCACCACGCAGGCGGTGCGGGCGACGCGCGCGGAACGCGCCAAGCAAGCATTGCTGGAGTCCGAGCAGCAGGCGCGGCAGGCCGCCACTCGCGCGCAGACCGAAGCCGAAGTGGAACGCGACCGCGCTCGACGGAATCTCTACGCTGCGGACATCAATCTCGCTCATCAAGCGTGGCTGCAGAGCAATCTGGGCAAAGCCCGCCGGCTGCTGGCGCGCACCCGGCCAGAGGCCGGTCAGGAGGATTTGCGCGGCTGGGAATGGCGCTATCTGTGGGGACTGACTCGCGGCGACGACATAGCCGAAATCGCCCGCTTCAACGGTGGCGTGTTTCACCTGGCCTTCGTTGACAACGATCGCAGCGTCGCGGTGGGGTTGACGGGGCTTGGCGCCGAAGAGCGCGGGAGTTTGTTGTTTGATCTGGGAGCGACGCGGCTGACGAACCGGCGCGCGATTGGCCGAAGTCCTCTCGCAGTTCCCGTCTTTCTGCCAGGAAGGAAATGGCTCATGAGCAGCCAGGTGGATTCGAATCGTTACAGTGTTTCGGTCCTGAACGCCGCGACGTTGAACGAGGTCATCCAACTGCCCGCGCCCGACTTCGTCAAAGCCATGAGCGTTTCCCGCGACGGCCAATGGTTTGCTGCCTACCAGAACGATGGCGAAGTGCGCGTCTGGCGAACCGACGATTGGAAGCTCGCTGTGACTGTTCCGTCGCGCGCGGGCGCAGGTATCCACTTCGGCGCGGTTGATTTTCTGAGTTCGGGCGACCGCCTGGCTATCGGCTGGCGAAATGGCGAGGTCGCCATCCACGAAACCGCTACCGGCAAGCTGCTGCGCGAATTCTCCGCGCACACCGACGGCATCACCACTCTGGCTGCCGCGCCCGCCTCCGCGGTGCTCGCCACCGGCGCGGGATTTTCTGAGACGACAATTAAGCTGTGGAACGCTGCCACCGGCGATTTCATGCGCGAACTGAAGGGACATCAGGCGTGGGTCTCCGGACTTGCCTTCTCGCCTGACGGCACGCTGCTCGCCTCGGCCAGCGCCGATCAAACAG
>QHOP01000430.1 GCA_003219345.1 Verrucomicrobiota bacterium | reverse complement strand
GGCAGCTCGGCGTGCCGGCGGGGGCGCCCCTGCTCGTCTGCGGCAGCACACACGCCGGGGAAGAGGCCATCCTGGCCGAACTGTTTCTGCGCATCCGGCAGGAATTTCGTGACCTCTTTTTGGTGTTGGTCCCGCGTCATTACGAGCGTGGCAAGGAAGTGGGCCAGGAACTCGGTGCTCGCGGAGTGAAGTTCGTCTATCGCAGCGAAATCACCGCGAGCGCCCAGTTCAAACCGGGCGAGGTGGAATGCCTGTTGGTCAATACCACGGGCGAGCTCCGCTATTTTTACGAACACGCCACCGTTATTTTTGTTGGAAAAAGTTTATGCGGTCAAGGCGGGCAAAATCCCGTCGAACCGGCGGCGCTGGGCAAGGCGATCGTTTTCGGGCCAAACATGCAAAACTTCGCCGCTATGGTTGACGCTTTCCTCAAGCGAGGCGGCGCTGTTCAAGTCCGCAGCACCGCTGAATTGGAGAAAACTCTCGGCGAGCTGCTCGCTGATGAAAAGCGTCGCGAGGCGCTCGGCCAGAACGCGCTGAAAGTGGTGCGCGAAAACCGTGGCGCAATCGAGCGCACGGTGGATCTGATCGTGAAACACCTTGAAGGCGGCGAACTATACGCCGCGCCGCGCTGCTGACTGGAAGGGTGAGGGGAGCCGTTGGACATTCGACAATCGGTTTCATTTCGGAAATTTCTTTTGGCAACTGGTCTAGGTCAGGATGCGCCGTGCTTCGTCGAGGAAGATGCCTTTGAAATTCATCTCCAGCGCCTGCGGATTGGTCGCCTTGGCGAGCGCTTCCTTCTCCGTGATTTTCCGTTCCTTGACGAGATTGTAGAGCGCCTGGTTGAAATTCTGCATCCCGTCTTCGATCCCGGTTTCAATGGCGGCGGGAAGCTTCTCCAGCCGGTTCTCTTCAATGAGTTTTCTGACCGTGCCAGTGTTGATCATGATCTCCAGCGCCGGCATGATGCCGCCGTTGATCGTGTTGACCATGCGCTGGCAAACGACGGCTTGCACCGTGGCGGCCAATTGGCGGCGGACCTGGTCGCGCTCATCGGGCTTGAAGAAATCCAGAGTGCGTCCGACGGCTTGCGCCGAGTTGGTCGTGTGCAACGTCGAAAGCACGAGGTGGCCCGTGTCGGCGGCGCTCATGGCGGCGGAGAAGCTGATCGCGTCCCGCATTTCGCCGATCATGATAATGTCGGGGTCCTGCCGCAAGATGTGTTTGAGTCCGTATTCAAAGGAAAGCGTGTCCAAACCGATCTCCCGCTGCTCGATGACCGACTGGTTGTCTTCAAACACGAACTCGATCGGGTCCTCCAGCGCAATAATATGCTTTTTGAAATTGGCGTTAATATGCTCGACCATCGCCGCCAGGGTCGTGGACTTGCCACAGCCGGTCGGGCCGGACAACAGCACGATGCCGCGCGGTGATTCGGCGATTCTTTTCAAAATGTCGAGCAGGCCTAATTCTGCGAAGCTCGGGATCTTGGTTTTCACGTAGCGCATGGAGAGGCAGTGCTCCCCACGCTGTTGAAACAAGTTGGTGCGAAATCGGCCGACGCCCGGAAGAAAGTAGGAAAAATCAATTTCGTGGTCTTCCTCGAGCCGCTTCTTCAAATGGCGCGGGACAATTGTGTCCACAACCTTATTCATCCACTCGGGCGCCGGCGCGGGCGCCTCGATGGCGACGAGCTGGCGGTTGATGCGGAAAACGACCGGCGCTCCGATCTTGAGATGAACGTCGGAGGCGCCGCCGTCAATGGCGGCTTGCAAAATACGCTGAAAGAGTTCCATCTCGACCGAAAACCGGCGCGGCTCAGGCCAGTTGGGAGTAAGCGAGCAGATTCAGCCGCTCCTGCGACTGACGGGAGAGATTCATCAGCAGCATCGACACTGCATAACCCGCGTGCCGATTTCCTTCGCACGCCACGACGATGCCGGTGCAGTTGACCTTTTTGCTTCCGCCCGCAGACTGCAAGGAGACGGTCATTTCGGTCCAGACCGGAATAGGCGTCGGCGCGCGAAACTCAATGCCGTTTTTCCGAATGCGGACGGCGGCCTGCGGCAGGTTCAGAGTGGTTCGGTCGGATTTGACGGTGACAGGCTGGAAGACGCCGGAAGTGTCAAGTTTGCTCATGCTCATGTCGATTTTCGTTAGGCTCGCTTAATCTAACACATACGGCGCTTACGTCAACGCATGGGCTTACCACTCTATGACAGCGGCACCCCAGGTCAGTCCTGCGCCAAACACCATCAGCAGAATCAAATCCCCGCGCTGAATCCGTCCGGACTCAACCGCTTCGTCCAGAGCGATGGCGACCGAAGCGGCGGAGGTGTTGCCGTATCGATCCAGGTTGACGAAGACTTGTTCGGGTTTTGCGCCCAGCCGTTCGCCGACCGCCTCAATGATCCGCTGGTTGGCCTGGTGCGGGATGACGCACTTGATCCGCGAGATGCAGAGTTCGCAACGACGCAGGGATTCCTGTGCTGCCGTGTACATTGCGTTCACCGCGTTCTTGAACGTTTCCTTGCCTTCCATCCTCAAAAAGTGCAGCCGGGCAGATACGGAATCCGCCGTGGCGGGACAACGACAACCGCCGCCCGGCATCGACAGCAGATCGGCTTTGTTGCCGTCCGCGCCCATGCACGCCGTCAACAAACCGTGCGCATTGGGGCGACTTTGCAAAATGGCCGCGCCCGAGCCGTCACCAAACAAGACGCACGTGTTGCGATCGGTCCAATCGACAATGGCTGAGAGCTTTTCCGCGCCGATGACCAACACGGTGTCGTAGGTGCGCGACATGATGAACTGCTGGCCAATTTCGAGCGCGTAAATGAAACCGGAACAAGCGGCTTCGATGTCAAATGCCGCGGCGCGATAAGCGCCGATTTGCTGCTGGACCAGACAGGCGGTCGCCGGAAACGGCATGTCCGGGGTAATCGTCGCCACGATGATCAGGTCAATTTGTTCGGGGGAGATGCCGCCCTTTGCCATGGCGCGCAACGCTGCTTTGGCCGCCATGTGGGAAGTGTGCTCGTTAGCCGCGGCGATGCGCCGCTGCTTGATGCCGGTGCGAGTGGTGATCCACTGGTCGGAAGTGTCCACCATTCTTTCCAGATCGGCATTGGTCAGAATTTTCTCCGGCACGTAGGAGCCGACCGCGGTGATGGAGCAAGTCCGGCCCCGAAAACCATGCTTCGCGCGCGGGTTTTTGACGACTTTGCTGGCAGGGGGAATCATGCTGCGGCAGTCTGGACTGCGGCTTTAACGGTGGCAAGCCGATCTTTTGCGCTGGCAATCTCCTGGGTAATGAGCCTGTTAATGCTGTGTTGAATGGTTTCGGTGCCGACGCGAATGGCGTTATTGATGGCCAGGGCGCGCGCAGAGCCGTGGGCTTTGATGACCGTGCCATTCAAGCCCAGCAGCGGCGCGCCTCCGTAGTTGTCCGCGTTCATCCGTCGTTTGATCGAAAGCAGCCCGGCACAAGCCAGCGCGGCGCCGAGTTTGCGAAGCGGATTGCGGGTCAACTCCGTCTCCAACATGACCCGAATCGCCTTGCCCATGCTCTCGCAGGTTTTCAGAACGATGTTCCCGATAAAACCATCGCTGACCACAACGTCCACCTGGTCTTCGAACAAATCGTGTCCTTCCACATAACCCAGGAAATTCAGGTCAAGCTGCCGGCACAGCTCCAGCGCTTCGCGCGTGAGGTCGTTGCCTTTCATCTCCTCTTTGCCGTTGCTCAAAATGCCAACGCGCGGGTTTGTATTGCCGAGGATTTCGCGCGAATAGACGCTGCCCATAATGGCGAATTGCGCCAAGTGCAGCGGCTTGCACTCGGCATTGGCGCCGGCATCCAACAAGAGAAAATATTTTTGAGGTGTCGGAAGCACGGTGGCGATCGCCGGACGCTCGACGTTTTCCAACGGACGAAGCTTGACCGTTGCCGCGGCCATCAGCCCGCCGGTGTTGCCGCGCGAAATCATCGCGTCGCCCTGGCCTTGCTTGACCAATTCCATGGCGCGGGCCATGGAGCAGTCCTTTTTCCTGCGCAGGACGTCGAGCGGCTTGTCCTCCATCGTGAGCACTTCAGTGGTGTGAACGATTTTGACGCGGTCGTCCTGCAGGCGAGCTTTGGTCATTGCCGCCCGGATTTGTGCTTCGTCACCCACGAGGCACAGCTCGGAGATTTTGCTGCAGGCGTGGAGCGCGATTTTGACGCCCTCAATGACAACCTCACAGCCGTGGTCGCCACCCATGACATCCACTACGATTCGCATAAAGAAAAGAGCGCAGAGGGAGCAATTCCGCATCCGCGCTCTAAAACCGGCACTCAGGCCAGGGCCTCTACCGTCACTACCTGTCGTCCTTTGTAGTAACCACAAGCCGGGCACACCCGGTGTGGAACATAGGGAGCCGCGCACTGTGGACAGGTGCTCAACTGAGGCAGTTTCAGCACGCTGTTGTACGCCCGGCGCATGCGTTGACGGCTGCGCGATGGTTTTCGCTTGGGTACGCCCATAAATTCAGCTTCTATAATTTCAATTTGTTCAGTTCGGCCCAGGCAGACGACAACCCTCCGCTTGCATGTGCACCACTCGATTGCTTGGGTTCGCTTCGCGGCCCTGACTGCAAGCCGCGGCACTCAGGCGCACACAACGGATGTTGCGGAAACGCGAGGACGATATCTTCGCGCACATAGGGCGTCAAGTCCGCGCAATCGTTGCTGGTCAACACCTTGTCTTCGCCTTCCAACGGCAGGAGACAGGACCATTCATCCAGTTCCAGGCGGTGCTCGAATGCTTTCAAGCAGCGCACACACTCGCAGGCGAGGGTCAGTCGGAGGCTTCCCTGGACCAGGATACTTCGCTCGTGCCGTTGCACGAGCAAGTCATGCTCCAGCGGGGAAGCGACCCGAATCATCTCGTCAATACAGTTCAGGTCCAGATCCGCCCCCGGCAATTGGCCGCGCAGCGTCAGGGCTTTGTGCTCCAAATGGCGGATGTTGATCAGCAGCGGCATATTTGAGCCGGAAAAATGTTAGCGCGCCTTTGAAAGCTTCTTCTTCAACGCTTCTTTAACATGCGGCGGCACGAATGCGCCGACATCGCCGCCTAACCGGGCGATTTCTTTGACGATGCGTGAACTCAAAAACGTGTAGGTGTCTTTGGGCACCATGAAAATCGTTTCGACTCGTTCGTTGAGCTTACGGTTCATCAAAGCGAGCTGAAATTCAAATTCAAAGTCGGACACCGCGCGCAAACCGCGAATAATGGCCTGCCCGGAACGCTGTTCCACATAGTCCACCAGAAGGCTGGTGAACGTGTCGGCTTCGACGTTTTTGAGGTGTTCGACAGAGCGGGAAACCAATTCGCGCCGCTCGGCCAAAGAAAACAACGGGTTCTTGCTCTCATTGATGGCGATGGCCACGACGACGCGGTCAAATAATTTGGCGGCGCGCTCAATCACATCCAGATGGCCGTTGGTCAATGGGTCGAAACTCCCCGGATAAATCGCCGTTCGCATGCCGGTAATTTAACAGGCGATCAACGGATTCCCATCGAAAAAGCGGATTCAGCAATGGGCTCAGGTGCCGGCCGGCGTGATCATATCGGTCGGTGGCGTGGCTCTGGCCGCGGTTAAAACGGCGGTGTCGTACGCTTGCACTTCGGTGTCCATCTGTCGCCACTGAACCTCGTAGATTTTCACCGCGTCACGAAAGCCCTTGATCTCTTGCGGCGGAAGTTCGATGCATCTGGAGGCCAGGTCCGGATCAAGCCGCCGGATTTCCTGATACGTGGTGTCGCTGATGATAATGCGGCCCCGGCCCGAAACACCCTCCAGTCGGCTGGCCAGATTCACTTCTCGGCCCAGTACAGTATAATTGAGATTTTCCTCCGAACCCATCAGTCCGACCGTGACGGTGCCGGTGGTGATTCCCGAACCCAACGCCAATAGCCTGAGCAGCGGATAGGGCGGCTGCCCGGCCGCCAGCCTCGCCACATTGTCCTGTTCGCGACGTTTGTTTTCGGCGGCGCGTTGGAGATTGAGATCATAAATGGCCCGTTGTGCATCGATGGCCGCGCGCACGCACTGCAACGCGTGCCGGTCGTTTGGAATCGGCGCGCCCCAAAAGGCCAGAACACAATCGCCAATGTATTTGTCGAATGTGCCGTTGTGCTCTTTGATCGTGTCGGCGATCAGGCTCAGATAAAGACTGACCGTGGCCAGCAGTTCGCTGGCTTGTTTATCCAGGTAAGCCTCGGCAACCGCGGGCGGCAGCAGGTGCTCGCGGATATAAGCCTCGGCCTGGGCCTGAATTTCATCCGTCATCCGGGTGAACCCGCGGATGTCCGCAAAGTAAATCGTCGCCTTGCGCCGCGCGCCGCCCAGTGAAATTTGTTCGGCCTTCAGCAGTTCGTTGACGACATTCGGCGAAACGACTTTCGAAAAAACCGATTTGATCCGCTGACGCTCATTGTGCTCGACAACGACACGGTAGGTCACCATGCAAACATGCGTCATGAGCAGGGCGCCGACCATTGGCAGGATGAGCGGGAGCCAGTAGCGATACTGCACGAACAAAAAAACCCCCAACCCGACGTAAAGCACAATCCCCAAAACAATCGACAGCGACGCGAGGAGGGCGCGCAATCTCCAGCTCAGGAGCGCCGAAACCGTGCCCATCAATAGAATCAACAGCCATTCAGCCCGGTAGGAGCTCGGGTGAATGAACCGGCCGGTAACAACGGAATTGGCAACATTGAGATGTTTCATCACCAACGGAGTCTTGCTTTCCAACGGTGTCGCCCCCAAATCGGCAATGTTCCCGCCGGTTCCCGTCGAGCCGATCACCACCACTTTATCCCTGAATGGCGGTACGGCGTTGGTTTCGACCCAGTGCCGCCAATGGAGCCAATAGTCATCACGAATCAACCGCGCAATCCTGTGCGCCCGAATTCTCGGGTCTTTGAACCCCAGGCTCCAGTCGATGTAAAAGAAACCCTGTCGGTCTGTGGGGATTCTGCGTTCCACGCTTCCGGGGCCGCGCAGAATGATTTGATCGGGTTGGACCGTTGCCTTGGTCAGATCGAGCTTCAGTTCGCGAGCCGCCAGGACAAGCCCTAGATTCCACACCCGCTCCGCTACATAGGGCCACTGAGGTTCGGCGCTTTTCTGTCCTGTCAATTCCTCGATGCGCAGCGACCCGTCCCGATTCAGCGGCGCTTCATAGGGTGGCTCGCCGTCCGTTCGGGGGAAGACAACCCGGTCGCTGTCAAACCGCGCGTGCTCCAGATCCAAATTTAGCGGGCGCACCCGTTCGGTGATTTGCGGATGCCAGACCTTGCGCTCAGTGAAAGCTTTCGCCCGCCGCAGAACCGCGTCCGGGTCCTGCTGGGTAAAAATGTTGCCCACCGCCGACGCGTTCGTTCGGAACAGATCAGCGGGGAAAACGTTCCCATCAACATCCGCCGCCAATACAACGTTGCCGGATTGTTGAAGCTGCGAGGCAAAAAAGTTGTCTGATTCGATTTTCGTGCCGTTCGGCAGCTCGACGTTCGCTTTAGGGTCCAGCAGTTCAAACATCATATCAAATCCAACAACCTTGGCGCCTTGTCTGGCCAATTCTCGCACGAGCATTCCATAATAATGAGTCGGCCAGGGGAATTTATCCCGGTAGCCGTAGGCGCCATCGTTCATCTCCTTGAGGTCCTGGTCCGTGATGAACACGCACGCCAACAGATTTGTCGCGTAAGGTCGGGGCCAGTTAGCTGCCAGTCGCGTCCTCCAGTCGTACGTCATCCATTCCAGCCGCTGGAACATATCGAACCTCGGGAAAAACCGCGGCAGCGCCTGGGCCAGGCAAACCAGCACCATCACCACCGCGGCGATGAGTATCGGTATGTTCCGGGTGAAACTGGACTTGAAGCGGGGCTTCAACTCCTGTGGGCAATAACAAAAAACCCAACGCAACACAAGGCTGCGTTGGGTCCGAATGGGGTACGGGTCAGGCGCTATTTCCGGATTGAGCTGTTCTCGCCTGTCAGTGGAGAAACGAAAATCCGGATCGGCGCTTCAACAAGCTTCAACTCAGCCGTCGGCGCGCCGCGCAGTTGGTTGAGTTCACCAACCACCTGCGAGATTTCCTCGTGAGGCATCGGTTTGACCGCGCCTTCCGCGGGCATGAACATCTCGCCGGCATTCACGACCTGCGTGACGACGGTGCCGTCGCTCTTCACATAGACAACCACCAACGAACCGGAGATGACGCGCACCACGCTCGTGGCCGAAACGTCGTATTCAGTACCGCGGACGCCGGCGACGCCGTTGGGTGTCTTGATTTCGTATTTGGAGTCTGCCGCCATTTTCGTAACGATACCCAGAATGCGGCCTGATTTGAGATCCAGTTGAGTTTCGATAATCGTGTCAATCCCCGTGGCTTCAAAGTTCAGCTTGTCGATGCCCAGCGTGGTGTTTTCCACGAGGCGGACGATCGGACCGTTCTGGTCCATGAAGAGGTCCACTTGAGAATCATTTGCCGTCCGAACTGTGGAACCTGGCTTGAGGACCTGGCCCACTTTCAGCGGCAACCAGAGCCCGCCCTCGGCGGCATACTGCGCCGAGCCCCGAATGGAACGAACCACTGCCTTGCCCGCTTCTCCAGCCTGTGCGGCGGAAACGACAAATGCCCCGACCAGCGCCACAACACACGCCGTCACCATCGAAAAGAGTCCGCGTTGTTTCATAAAGTTTGCTCCTGGTTATGTTTCTGTCGTGACTAGAATCACCGGCAGTTTAGGTGCCTGCAGCTAAATGTCAAACGGAATAATCGCATGGCCGCACTGGGGCATCTCAGTTTCTTGCAATGCTAGTGGCACCGGTGTCCCGCCCGTGAGTTTCTGATTTGGAGCAACCGGGCGGGAGCCCGTGCCACTAGCCGCCCATGCGCCCTGGCACTGGCTTGATTTGGCCCCCTCTCGCCCGCCTCAGCCCAAAAATTCCCGTGGATCGGTGATTTTACCGGTGATCGCGCTGGCGGCTACGGTCATCGGCGAAGCCAGAAAGACCTGCGATTCTTTGTGCCCCATGCGGCCGGGGAAATTGCGGTTCGTGGCGCTGATGCACTTCAGCGGTGTGTTCATCCGGCCGAACGTGTCGGTCGGCCCGCCCAGGCACGCGGCGCAACTGGCGTTTTCGGTCATTTGCACGCCGGCATCGACCAGAATCTCCCAGACGGTTTTGTCGCCCCAGCGCGACGACTGGAGGTCGTGCACGGTCTCCGGCGTCGCCGGCACGCCGAAGGTATCGATGATCACCCGCCTGCCGCGAATGACGCGGGCGAATTCCAGAAAATCACTGGTCTTGCCGCCGGTGCAGGAGCCGATGTAAGCGCGGTCGAGTTTGATGTAGCCCAGTTCCCGGGCTGGTTTTCGCTGGCCGGGGTCGGGATGACAGGCGACGACCGGTTCGAGTTTGGACAAATCGACGGCCAGTTCGTAAACAAATTTTTCATCGCGGTCGCGCTCCACAGGTTCGTAACTCGGCTTCGTTCCGTTCAACTTGCAGCGGTAATCGACATACGCTTGCGTCTGCGCATCGAAGTCAAAAATGCCGTTCTTGCCGCCGGCTTCGATCGCCATGTTCGCGATGGTCATCCGGTCGTCCATGGAAAGATGGGTGACACCCGGCCCGTCAAACTGCATCGCGCGATAGGTCGCGCCGTCGAAACCAATCTCGCCGATGCAATGAAGGATGACATCCTTGGCCATCACGCCCGGCTGCAACCTGCCTTCGAACCGGAAGTGCATTGTCTCCGGCGCTTTCAACAGGAGTTTGCCCGTGCCCATGACGAACCCGGCGTCCGTGTTGCCGATGCCGGTGGCAAATTCGTTGAACGCTCCGGCCATGCACGTGTGCGAGTCGGTGCCAAACAGGATTTCGCCCGGACGCGTGTGACCCTTTTGCGGCAGCGCCGTGTGACACACGCCCGCAAAGTTCGATCCGTACTGCCGCTTGAGCTGGCCTTTCGTCGCGTCGAAGGTCCAGTGGCCGTTCGGCTCGTCAATCACGTCGTAGAAATAAGGAATTTCCTGCTCCCTGACGAAATCGCGCAGGATATCGACGTTCCGGTTCGACTTTGAGTCGGCGGTAAAAATGTAGTGGTCGGGGATAATGACGATTTTGCTGCGGTCCCAGACTTTCGCGTCCTTGCCGAACTCGCGCTTGAACACGCCGATGGTGCCCGGCCCGCAGACATCGTGCGTCATCAAAATGTCCGCTTTCACCCAGAGATTGTCGCCCGCCTGCACCTTGGCCTTGCCCGCCGCGCGCGCCAGAATTTTCTCGGTCAACGTCATGAATCGTCCTACAGGTTACCAGCCTCCCTGACAACTGCAACAGGGGAAATGGAACTGGCTGGGACTGGCACTTACAAAGACCCATCCCGGTTCTCGGACAAATTCCAGGTTCCCGCCTTGAAGACTTCAGGAGGTCTGTGCACAATGCGGCTGGTGGTCGCCAACAAATATCGGGGAATCAGTTTTGCAGATACAGGGTTGCTTGATGAACTCGGCCTGGAAACGCTCGCCCCTACGCCTGCGAAAGG
>QHOP01000489.1 GCA_003219345.1 Verrucomicrobiota bacterium | reverse complement strand
TCTGATTGCCGTCGTGATCGCTTTGGCGCCGCGCGAACACCTGCACATTGAACCACGGGCGCTGGCTCAAGGGATTGCTTTTGGGGTCGTGGCCGCGTTGGGCCAGGGATTGGGGGCGGTGGTTACTCGCAGGGCATACGCCCTGGTGAAGTTGAGCGGCCAAAGCATTGATGGCGGTACGGCGGCGTATCAAAGAATTCTGGGCGGCCTGCTTTTTGCAGTCGTGCCGGCACTCTGGATCATGAGCAAGAACCGGTTGAAAGCTCAGGACCTTGTTTTTGACGGGGCCGTGGGCCCAGGTGACGGTTACAAACGGCACGCCATCTGGCTTTGGGTGCTGCTCAACAGCCTGGCCGGCCCGACCATAGGCGTCGGGTGCTACCAGTGGGCTTTGGAGAACAATCCGAGCGGTGTGGTCCTGCCGATTGTCGCCACGACGCCCATCGTCGTGATTCCGTTCGCTTACTTGTTTGAAGGAGACCGGCCCGGACCGCGCTCGCTGTTGGGCGGGATCGTCGCGGTGGCGGGGGCGTTTGCGCTGGCCATGTCACGCTAGGGCGTTCAACAGGTCTTGGGGGTAATGCAAGCCAAAACTTGCGGAAAGGCGTGGAAAAATCTTTCGCCGCAAGCATTTTCAGTCTGGCACTCGTGCGAGGTGCGGAGTAACATCGCGCGAGATGTGGGAAAGAACTTTTAGTCTTGTTCCGCTTTACCCACGCAATGAATGGCATGACAAACCAGCACACAGTCACGCATGAGGTCGTCGATGAATTTCTCGGCGACATTGCGCCGCTGGCAGAACAAATCGGTTCGGCGGAAGGGCTGGTGGCGCTCAGTGCAGGCGCGGCATCGCAAAAATTTGGCCGCGTCACGGATTTGCCGTCCTTGAGCCGCTTTCTGCGCGATTACCAGTCGCAAATTCTGGTCCCCCTGGAGTTGCCGGCCATCTGCCGGGCCCATGGACACGCGAGCCGCTATGAAATTCGCGAATTGATCGAGCTCGACCGGCAACTCGCGAACGAACCGTTGCTCCAAAGTTTCGCCACGGCCAGCCAACGCGTGGGGAAAACGCAGCTCAAACGGTTGCGCCAGTTGCGCGACCAGCGGCTGGTGCAGCGTTATCTGCGCGCCGTCCAGGCCGGCGAAGCGCACGCCTGGCACACGGTGGTTTACGGTTTGATTCTCTCGGTTTACTCACTGCCGCTGCGGCAGGGTTTGTTAAGCTACGCGCAGCAGACGACGCGCGGCTTCATCAGTTCCGCAGCGAATCGGTTGCGACTGGCCGAGACCGAGTGTCAGCTTTTAGTGAGCGAAGTCTGTTCCGGTTTTCCCGCAGCGGCGAACAGTTTGCTGATGGCGGCCGCCGGTCCGAGGCCGCTGCTCGGATGACGGCAAAATTCTTCGCCGGCCAACTTTTCTCTGGCCAACGCCGCTCTGGCTCTTCAGTAATAGGGAACATTTTGTTCCCATGATGAATTCCATTGACGCCAACCCGTACTTTGAAACGGGCGACTGGCTGGTCATAGGCGTTTATCTGGTTGGAATCGTCGGTCTTGGTTTGTGGTTTGGCAAGGACCAGAAAAGCACCCGTGACTATTTTCTCGGCAGCAGGAGCATTCCGTGGTGGGGCATCGGTTTTTCCATCGTCGCGGCGGAGACCAGCGCGTTGACGATTATCGGTGTGCCCGCCATCGCTTACGGCAACAATCTCACCTTCATCCAGATGATTATCGGCTACATCATCGCGAGGATCATTCTGGCTGTCCTGCTGGTGCCGCACTACTTCAGCGGTGAAATTTATTCGCCGTATCAACTCTTCGCGAATGCGTTTGGCCCTGCCGTCCGAAAAACGGCGGCGGGCTTTTTTCTCGTCAGCGAAACGATCGCCGGCGGCTTTCGGGTATATGTTGCCTGCATCCCGATTCAACTGATGTTTGGAATCAAAATTATTCCGGCCATCGTGCTCTTCGTTTTCCTCTCCCTCCTTTACACCTACTTCGGCGGCGTGAAGGCGGTCATCTGGACTGACGCCGTGCAATTCCTGCTGTTCATGGCCGGCGGCATCTTCACGCTGCTTTATATCCCGCAGCAATTCGACGGCGGCTTTCCGGAGGTCTTCTCTCGCGCGGCTCACGATGGCAAACTGGTCTGGTTGAACACGAAATTCTCCTGGGCACTCGCTTCGGACGGCGGGTTCAACCTCTGGATGGGCGTCATCGGCGGCACGGTGATGGTGATGTCGTCGCACGGCGCGGAACAACTCATCGTGCAGCGCGTGCTGGCCTGTAAAACGGTGGCGGATGGCCGGAAAGCGCTGGTTCTGAGCGCCGTCATCATCCTCCCGCTGTTCCTGGTGTTCCTCCTGGTCGGCGCAATGCTCTGGGTTTATTACCGGCAACTGCCGATGGCGATCCCGATTCCCGAACCGCGCCCCGGCGTCAAGCCAAACGACTACGTTTATCCGATTTTCATGCTCACGGCTGTGCCGAATATCCTTAAAGGCTTTCTGATCGTGGCCATACTCTCCGCCGCGATGTCGTCGGCCAGTTCGGCGCTCACCTCGCTCGCTTCGGTCTCCACGATGGATTTTCTGAAGGGGCTTGGAGGCAAGGAGCGCGCGGAGGAGTTCTACTTGCGGTTCAGCAGGTATTCGACTGCCTTCTGGGGTCTGCTGCTCTCGCTGGTGGCCTTCGCCGCGAGCCAGAGAGTGAATTTCGTTCTGAACGCCGCTTTTTCGCTGCGCGGCCTCACCAGCGGCGCGTT
>QHOP01000488.1 GCA_003219345.1 Verrucomicrobiota bacterium | reverse complement strand
CACGCAAAACTTTGATGACATCGCCGGAATCCAGAGAAGTATTGGCGTTCACATCGTTGCCGGTGACATCCCAGGATCGCTCCTGCTCCAGACCGGTCAACAACTGTTGCATGATCGTCGCGTCGCCAACGTCGAGACGATTGTTGGCGTTGTTGTCGCCAATGACGTGCCGCACCAAAATACGCGCTGTGCCGTTTCGAACTGCGTTGCCGGACTTGATCGAGTCACCGGTTGGCGACGAAACGTCCAAAAGTTCGAGGCCAAGATCGGTGTTCAGATCGGACGGAACGCTGCGCGTCCGGAAACTGACGCTGGCCACGCGCTGCGTCCCGCCGGGAACAGCGGTCGCCGGCAGCGCGAACGTCGCGCGAATTTCGCCTGGCGTGTCGTAATTGACTTGGTCGAGCGCCGAGCCAACGGTCGAAGACCAATCCAGCTTGGGTTCCTTGAGATAATCCTGGCTGTAATGCAGGACAAAGTTCATGCCGCCCACCCCGCCCTGGCTGATCAGTTGCAGATCGAAATTGATCTTCAGACCTTCCTGCTTCGGATCGGGATTCACGACCGCCAGGATTCTGGCCGGAATCTCGGCGAAACTGGCGGTAACAGTCTTGTTGCCGGTCATGGTGATCGTAATCGGATTGGTCGTGCCGGTGGCATCACCGCTCCACCCAGCGAACGCGAAGCCCGAGTTCGGGGCGGCTGTTACAGTGACGGTTGCTCCGTTAGCATACTTCGCGAGGTCCGGATTGCGCGTGATGGTTCCGCCGGCGCCCGCAACGATGTCCAGGCGCCACTGCCCTGGCGCCAGCTCGTGCGGCGGAATTTCCTGACTCGGATTATGGAAGAGGAAATCCACTTCGCTGGCGGCCAGCGCGTAATTGTAAACCTGGGCGTCGTCAATCAAACCCGTGAACTTGCCACCGGGTATTCCACCGTAATCAAGGCCCCCGATGACAAACTTGGCATCGTCCACCACCAGCGGACGGCTGGCATTGCTGGCTTCGGCCGGAGCGCCATCCACATAAATGTATTTGTTCGCGCCCGCCACATAAACGCCGACGATCTGGTGCCAATTTCCGTCGTTAACGCTCGTGGTCGATGTGACTTCTTGACCGGGGTAATCGGAATCGTAGAAATAGACTTTGTTCGGCTGCGCGTAACCTCCGTTCTGGTTAATCTCCACGAGGTAGCCGTTGGGGAAACCGGCTTGCTGCTTGCCCAGGACCATGCTGGGCGCAGTGTCCCCTGGATTCATCTTGACCCAGGCTACAACTGAAAAGTCACCGCTTCCCAGCCGCAGCACATCACCCATGTTCACAAAGCCGTTGTTGGTCTTGCTCAGGCTTAGGGCGCCGCCGGAAATGCCGCCCGGAACGAACGACGCACCGCCCGAAGAAAGGGTACCATCGTAGGATCCGGCACTGTCGTGCGCAGTGGTTCCGCTGGTTTCGTCGAATTTCCAATGCGCCAAAGCCTTGGCCACCGGAACGCTCTGGAAGTTGGCCGTTATCGTCTTGTTGCCGGTCATGGTGATCGTAGTCGGATTGGTCGTTCCGGTGGCATCACCACTCCATCCGGAGAACGCGAAGCCCGCGTTCGGGGCGGCTGTCACAGTGACGGTTGCTCCGTTAGCATATTTCGCGAGGTCGGGATTGCGCGTGATGGTTCCACCAACGCCCGCGATGGTATTGAGCCGCCACTGGCCTGAAGGCAGATCGTGCGGGGCGATCTCCTGAGCGGGATTCTGGAACAGGAAATCCACTTCGCTGGAGGCCAGCGCGTAATTGTAAATCTGCACTTCGTCAATGAGTCCGTCGAAACGGCCGGTGGGCACTCCGCTGTAATTGACGCCGCCGATCAGGAACGCGACGGAGTTCTGATTGAAAGGCTGGCTCAGTTTGCTGTCCTCCGCCGGGGCGCCATCCACATAGATCGACCTCATGCCACCCAGCTCGTAAACCGCCACAACCTGGTGCCAGTTGCCATCGTTAACACTGGTCGTCGAATAAGGCGTCTCTTCCGGCGTATAAGCTGCGACCCCGCTGCCTCCCTCGATAAACGCGGCCTTATTGTCGGGTAGCCGCGTCCCGATGCTGTTCACAGTAAGCACGTATCCGTTCCGCGTATAGGCGGCGTGCTTGGCGAGAAGGACTGCATCCGACGTGTCGCCGGCCGTCATTTTGACCCAGGCCACGAGGGAGAAGTCCGTGTTCGCCAATCCGAGGAGGTTGCCCATGTTCACGAAACCGTTAGAGGTTTTACTCAGACTTAGAGCGCCGCTGGAAACTCCGCCCGAAACAAAGGCAGCTCCAGCCGGCGAAAGCGTGCCGTCAAACGAACCCATGCTATCGTGTGCGATCGTTCCGCCGGTTTCATCAAACTTCCAATGCGCCAGGGCCTTGGCCATCGGAACGCTCTGGAAGCTGGCCGTGATCGTCTTGTTGCCGGTCATGGTGACGGTAATGGGATTGTTCGTTCCCGTTGCATCACCGCTCCAACCGGCAAAAGTGAAGCCGGTGTCAGGCACAGCCGTCAGGGTTACACCGGCGCCGGTCGTGTAGCGGGCAAGGTCCGGAGCGCGGGTGCGGGTGCCGCCGGCGCCCGCCACGGTGTCCAGGCGCCACTGCCCCGGCGGCAGCTCGTGCGGCGCAATCTCCTGGCCCGGATGCTGGAAGAGGAAACCCACTTCACTGGAGGCCAGCGCGTAATTGTAAATCTGCGCGTCGTCAATCAACCCGGTGAATCTGCCGGTTGGAACTCCATTTTCGCTTTGCCCTCCGATCAGAAAGTCAACTGAATTGGCAATGATCGCATGGCTGGCGGCGCCGGCTTCGGCTGGTGCTCCATCGACGTAGAGGTACTTGCTACCCCCGGATTGATAGACGGCAACGACCTGGTGCCAGCTTCCGTCATTGACAGTGGTCGTCGATGTCACTTCCCCGCCCGGAAAGACAGAATCGAAAAACCACGCCTTGCCCACCCGGCCGTAAGCCACGGAATTATTCGCGACCAAACCGTAGCCATTGGGAAAACCCGCGGCGACTTTGCTGAGAACCACCGACGCCTCTGTCGTGTCGCCTGCGGTCATTTTGATCCAGGCCGCGACGGAGAAATCTCCGCTCCCCAAATTAAGAACGTTGCCCACGTCCACGAACCCGTTGTTGCTTTTGCTCAGACTCAACGCGCCGCCGGAAACTCCGCCCGGAACGAACGCCGCACCGCCGGCAGAAAGACTCCCATTGAACGAACCGACACTGTCGTGGGCGACTGTCCCA
>QHOP01000487.1 GCA_003219345.1 Verrucomicrobiota bacterium | reverse complement strand
TCATCCTGGTGAGCAACACCAACGTGACGTCCACGAGCGGCGCTTACAACAATTTTTCCACACCGGTACCTTGGTCCAACATCAGCAGCTTTGTTAATACAAATGTTTCGTTCAGAAACGAGCGGGAGAGCAAGACGATTCAAGCCACGCAAATTGACGTTGCAAAATTCGCTGCTAATCCGACCTACAATAAGCTTTCCAGCCTCCTTGGCCAGCCGGTACTGATCCTGTACGTCGCTGATTTGCGGACGCAGACATCCGGGACTGAATCGGGTGTGCGGCTCACCAATGGCATCGCCCTTCCTGCGGCGGGCTTGACGGTGGCCACATTAAACCCGCTTTACGTGTTGGGCCACTACAACGCTCCAGACACTACCCCCGGTTCCACGAACACAGGCGCGCCCGCCTCGCTTGTAGGAGACGCCATCACCATCCTGTCGGGCGCTTGGCAGGACGGCAACACCAGTACCTACGACACACGGGCGGCGAGCAATACGACGATCAACGCGGCGGTGTTGGCGGGCATCGTGCCGAGCTACGGCACTTACTTCAGTGGCGGCGTCGAGAATTTCTTCCGCCTGTTGGAAAGCTGGAGTTCACGCACCCTGACATTCAACGGTTCTATCGTGGCATTGTTTCCCAGCCAGTCCGCCATGGCCCCGTGGGGGACGACTTATGCGGCCCCCCAACGGCTATTTTTATTCGATCCGAACTTCAAAAATAACAGCAAGCTGCCGCCCGGCACTCCCATGGTCTGCACGGTCATTCGTTCCACCTGGAATATCGCGCAGCCCAACTCGACCCAATGAAAGGGCTTTATCTCTGCACACGAGCGCTGATGGGCCTGGCTGCCCTTGCATTTTTCGTGGCGCCGACTCTGGCGGTCGCAGACGACTTCCGTCTTTTCACGGAGACGGTGAGAGGAGCGGAACAAGTCGTGATGACCAATTACGTTCTGATCATCGAAGAGTGGCGTTTCGTATTTGTCCAGCCTCCAAAATGGAGCGTCAGGCCGGAGGCGGAAAATAAAACGGTCCATTTGCTGCCGGAGGATTTGCGCGCCGGCATCAGTTTTAAAATCACATTGGAGCAAAACACGGCGCAGCCGGAACTGAAACCTCAGGAACTGAGACAGGAGATATTGGAACGCTATGCCGGCGCTGCCATCACGAATGAGTTCAAGTGCTACACCAGCGGCGCCGAGGGAATCGTGTTCGACGTGCGGCGTCTGGTGGAACAAAAGACCCTGGTATCCTCCCGAATTGCGTTCGTCGCTTTCGGAGGCGGAAGAGTCGAGTTTGAACTGACCGCGAACGCCGAAAGGATCGCTGATTACCATTTTGTTTTCGGCGCGCTGTTGAGTTCGTTCCGGATTGTTCCGGCCGCGACAAAGTCAGCGATCTCTGGCCAGGCCGGGGGATTGAAATGATGAAAGGCACAAAACCATACGGCACTTCGGCTGAACGGGTCTCGCCGGGCCCGAGTCGCACGCGCAGGCTCCGATCGGCAACGTCTTCCCCCTCACCCCTTCCCTCGATGGGGGAGGGAATTACTCGAAATGAAAATTCGCGCGTTGAAACCCCTGAACCGAGGGGAAACATCGAACGTCCAACATCGAACACCGAACGCCGAAGTGAGCGAGGGGTCGCGCTGCCATTCGATGTTCGGTGTTGGATGTTCGATGTCGGATGTTCCTCCGAGTTGATGGGGAGGATGGCCGGAGGTCAGGTGAGGGGGTGGTTCATGGCCCCGAGGCGCGGTTGGAAAACCGTGGGACCTTTCCATGAGCCGACCCACCCCTGGCCCCTCCCAGGAGGGGAACTCGGCAAGCGTGCCCTGACATTGACTCCCCTCCTCCGGAGGGGTTGGGGGTGGGTTCATGGTCCCAATGCATGCGAAAAACGAAAGGGGACTTCCCATGAACCAGGTGGGGCGAGGCTACCGACAAGCCGGCTCACGAGGACCTTGCAATCCGCCTGGTTGTCGTTATAACGGCTGATATGAGTATGGCTCGGTTCACAGCGGGGATGCAAAAGCGAGATGAAGTTGTCGCTATTGATTTCGGCTATCAAATCACCAAAGCCGCTCACCTCAAACGCAGTGGTTCAGGGTTCCGCCTCGTGAAATACGTCCTGATCGAGACGCCGATCTACGAGAAAATTCCTTCCCGTGAACTCCTCACGGATCATTTCAAGGCTGTCATCAACACTCTCGGCGCGACGCCGAAGCATGTCGTTCTCGCGATCGGCGCGGGGGATTCGTTGCTGTGTCACGCCGACCTGCCGAGTTCCAACGTTTCGGATCTTCGCAAGATGCTCAAACTCAGCCCGAAGACCTACCTGCAACAGGACCTGCCGGATTTCCTCTTCGATTGCTACACCAAAGCGATGCCAGCCGAGTCGGCGACGGCGACAGCCAGATACAGGCGCAAAGCCAAAGTCCTGGTGGGTGGAGCCAGACGCGGTCTGGTGGAGAATTTCCAGGAGGCGGCCAAAAACGCCGGACTCATGGTGGACAACATCACGCTCAGCCAAATCGGCGTGGTGAACGCCGCTCGGGCGCTGCCCTCGGACTCGCATGCTGAAGTGGCGGCGCTGTTGGACATCGGCTCCAACCACTCGTCGATCGGCATCCTGATGAACGGCGAACTGGCGTTGACCCGCACGGTGACAGTAGGCGCCGGAAAGCTGGCCGATTTTTTCGGAAAAACCGGCACGGCCGATCTCAAGGCGGGGAAAATGGAGGATTTTCAAGCCAAAGTTCACGGCTTGATTTCCGCCCTGGCAAGGGAATTAGGCGCGTCGATTGATTTTTTTGAAACGCAATCCGAGGCAAAGGTAACCGAGATCATTGTGTCGGGCGGCGCGGCTCGATCGCAGTTTATCCTCCAAAGCCTGGAGGCGGCGCTGGAAATCCCGTGCGAAAGCTGGACCCCGGCCAAGTGCCGCGGTCTGGAATTACCCGAGCGAAAAAAGAATGAGGTGGAGCTGGCGGAAGAGCAGGAAGCCGCCGAGATGCGCCGGCGTGATCCCGTGCGGCGCGCGCGCTGGGTGTCGGCGGGCGCCTTGCTTTTGATGTTTCTGTGGGCGGCTTTTCTTGGTCTGAGGCTCCAGCGCGCGGGGGCCGAGGTGAAGCGGTATGAGATAGAGTTGCGGGAGCTGCAAAAGAACTCGAGCCGGGCCATTGGTATTGCCAGGCTGGCCGCGGACCTCAGGCACACTCTCACGACGCTGAAACAACAGGCGGCGAACCGTCTCTTCTTCGCGCCGGTCCTGAGCGCTTTGCAATATACCACGGTTCCGAATGTTCAATTCCACGACCTTAAAATCGAACAAAGTGTGATCAGCGATCCCGGGGTCAAGGCCGAGGTACAAAATGGCGTGACGGTGACGCCGGAAAGGCCCGGCAGCACGACGGAAAAAACGCGGCTGGTCGTCCAGGGAAAAAATTTCGGCGATCCTAAGACAATCGACAGGCTCGTGGAAACGATTTCCGGGCATCCTTACTTCAAGCAGTATCTCCGAGCAACGGATCCGGTCCTGCTAAAGGATCTTCCACGCCGCCAGGTCGATCCGACCGACCCGAACAAAGCGTTTCAACTTTTCACGATTGAGTGCATCTATTCAGACAGGGTTTACAAAAATGAATAAGTGGACGGCAGAACAACGCAATCAAATCATCCTCCTGGCGATCGGAACGGCGGGGGTTGCGGTGTTAATCTGGTTCGGACTCATTGGGTCCTTGCAGGCCAGCATTCAAGCGCAGAGGAATAAAATTGCGCTCGGTGAGAGCAAGGTGAAACTGACCAAGGCGGGAATTTCGAAGGAAGAACAGTTCAAGGAGGAGATCGAAACCGGCCAACGCCAGCTTCTTGAACTGGAAGGAAAAATGCCGCAGGGCGACATCTACCGATGGGTTATCAATTCTCTGCTCGAAATTGAAAGCGGCCACGATGTCAACATTGTCGATTTCGGTCCGCCGCAGAACGTGGAATTACTCGTCCCTCCCAAGGTTCCCTACCGGGCGGTCAGTTATTCCATCACCGGCACAGCTTACTATCGTAACTTCGGTTCATTCGTTGCCGAGCTCGAAAACAGTTCGCCCTTCATTCGATTGAAAGGTCTGACGCTCCAATCCGTCGCGCCGGGCCTCGCCTCTCCAGCGGCATTGGAGCGACTGGCGTTCAGGCTGGACTTTATCACGCTGGTCAAATCGGCCCCGTCCGGACCTTGAGGGTGGCGCGGTGTTGCTACGCAAATACGTTCCGTGAAACTTCCGCGGGTGAACGGCTGGCCAGCCTGCAGAGCAACTCAGGCGAAGTGACCGAAGGCTGATTTTCCTCTGGCTCAGGCCTTGCCGGGCCGGTTATCCTGGCCGGTGTATGATTCCACGTTTGTTTGCGTCGCTCGCCCTTCTCCTGGTCATTCCCGCCACACGGCTCCTGGCCGACGGAAACGCCAACCGGCTGACTTATCTCGACGAAACCGATCCCTTCTACGCCGGTCTGAATTTTCCCAGGTTGACCACGCCGCAGTGGGCCGGCGAACCGGACGTGGAAGCGGTGGTGATTCTGGCCATCGACGACATGCGCGAGCCGCTGAAATATGAAGCATTCCTGCGGCCGCTTCTGAACCGGCTCAGGCAAATTGACGGTCGCGCGCCGGTCAGCATTTT
>QHOP01000486.1 GCA_003219345.1 Verrucomicrobiota bacterium | reverse complement strand
TCATGGCGCAACTCTTCGCGGTAATCGCGAACAAAGCGCAGTTCACCACCAACACCGCCGGGCTGCCGTGGCTGATGGCGATCGGGCCGAAACTGGGCAACACCGTGACAGAGGTCACGACCGATTCGCCGAAAGAATGGTCGCTCGTGCGCAAGTCACACATCGGTTTCACGGGCGCGGAGCTGGTCGCGCTGGCACGCTGGCTGGAGAGCACCGACTTTCCGAAGCTCAGTTTTGAATTGCCACAGGATCGGACGTTGAAACCTGCCTCGAGACTGCCGCCACCAGCCGTCGGCGCGCCGACCGCGCCCGCCCAAAAGCCGCCGGGACCATAACGCCTGGTCGCTCAGTCACATGCTCAAACTGGGCGTTAACATCGACCATGTCGCCACGCTGCGCGAAGCGCGCTATCGCGGGCGAGGTCACGGCGAGCCGGACCCGGTCGAAGCCGCTTTAATCTGCGAATCGGCCGGCGCGCATGGCATCACCGCGCACCTGCGCGAAGACCGCCGCCACATCCAGGACCGCGACGTTTGGAAGTTGCGCAAAGTCATCAAGACGCGGCTCAACCTCGAAATGGCAAATACCCCGGAAATCCTCGGCATCGCGCTGAAGCTCAAGCCGGACATCGTCTGTGTCGTTCCGGAACGGCGTCAGGAAATCACGACCGAAGCCGGGTTGGACGTGGTCGGACAACAAGCCGCGCTGGCGGACGCGCGCAAAAGGCTGAACGACGCCGGCATCGAAGTCAGCCTGTTCATCGCGCCCGATCCCGCTCAAATCGAAGCGGCGGGGCGCGTCGGCAGCCAGTTCATCGAATTGCACACCGGCTCGTTTGCGGAAGGGTTTTCCAAACGTTGGGGAGAGGCTGCTCACGAGCCGAAACGAAGCGCAAACGAGCCGGCCCGCGAGGACGCTCCCCCCACCGGATCGCCGGAATTGCTCCGATTGATTTCAGGTGCGACGCAGGCGCACGCGCTTGGCCTGCGGGTGAACGCCGGACACGGATTGAGTTACGCGAACCTGCCCGCGCTCCGCCACGTCCCGCATTTGGTGGAGCTAAACATCGGCCACAGCATCGTCAGCCGCGCGGTGACGGTCGGCCTCGAAGCCGCGGTCAAAGAAATGCTGCGCTTGATGGAAAATTATCCGGAGTGAAGGTTCTTTTTTGTCGCGAACATCGCGTGAAGCCGGTGGGTCGAATTCAATCACGGCGTCCGGAGACAGCCCGTTCATCTCCCGTGCGTGAATCGTCCTGCGTCGCGATTTCGGCGTGGGTTTCCGAGTTCTTCACACGACAGAAGAAAAACCAGGATTGAAAAATGATTTTGGGCGTCGGCATTGACATCATCGAAGTGGCGCGCATTCGCGCTTCCCACGAGAAATTCGGCGAAAGGTTTTTGAACCGGATACTGCGGGCGGCGGAAATCGCGTACTCCCTTTCACATCGCGACCCGGCGCCGTTTTTGGCCGCCCGATTTGCGGCGAAGGAAGCAATTTCCAAAGCTTTTGGCACCGGCATCGGCAAGCACCTCGGCTGGCAGGACATGGAAGTGGGCCGCAAGGAATCAGGCGAGCCGTTCGTCATCCTTCACGACCGGGGGCA
Organism: Verrucomicrobiota bacterium; assembly: GCA_003219345.1. GTDB lineage: Bacteria > Verrucomicrobiota > Verrucomicrobiia > Limisphaerales > AV2 > AV2. Next base: position 1,290 of record QHOP01000486.1, on the reverse strand, counting down.
AAAACTTTTCGAGCAGCGCGGCGGCGCAAAGTTTCATCTTAGCTTGAGTCATACGGAGAATTACGCGTGCGCGGTGGCGATTTGGGAAGGAGAACCTCAAGCGCGAGGGCGATGAACCGTCCGGCGTGATGCGGGTTTCGTGAAGCGTAAATAGCTGGCGCCAGCCGAAGGCTGTGTTGCCGCAGACCCTCTCTCGCACTCTCCCGCTTCAATTCCCCTCCAGCCGGGCAATGGCTGTTCGCAGCCTCCGTTCAATTTCCTTCTGGCGGTCGGTGTCGCGGATTTTTGCGCCGTCGCTTTCGCTCACGTAGAAGCTGTCGATGGCCGCCCCTTTTTCGGTGCTGATTTTGGCCACATAGATGTCCAGGTCGAGTTCGGCCAGCGCCTGCGAAATCGTGTAGAGCAGACCAAGGTTGTCTTCGGTCTCCACATCGATGACCGTGCGCGTGTCGGAAGTTTCGTTGTCAAAGCGGATGAGGGTAGGGATGCGCTCGCCTTGGAGCGATTCGTAAAGCGGCCGGGCCACCTTTTGCCGGCCGATGAGCGCGTGCAGGTCAATGTCACCCGTCAGCGCCTGGCTCAAATATTTTTCGAACCGCTCATGCTCCTCCTTGTTCGCGAGCAGACCGTTCCTTGCGTCGGTGACGAAAAGCGTGTCCAGAATGATGCCGTCGTTGCGGGTGAAAATCTGCGCGCTGAGAATGTTCAACCCGGTAGCGGTGAGCGAGCCGGCGATCTTGCTGAACAGGCCGTGCCGGTCCCAGGTGCAGACCTTGACAGCCGTGTACCCGCGGTCCGGTTCGTTGTGCCAGTCAACGGCCGGCTCCAGCGCCTTGTCCTCGTCCACGAGCTGGTGGTGCATGAACCGATGCACCAGGGTGAGGTCGGCCAGAATGTCTTTCGCGGAGTGAATCTGATAATAACGCGGCGGCAAGGTCGCGAAGTGCGCCTGAAGTTCTTCTTGACTGCAGGTGTCCGCCATCAATTGGCGGACTTGATCGGCGAGCAATGCGCGCTGCTTTTCCTCGGCGCGGATGAACGCCGTGCCGCCGGTAAGTTGCTCCATCGTTTTGTGGAAAAGCAACAGCAGCAATGAATCTTTGAAACCGTTCCACAACTTGTCGCTCGTGCCGAGCGTGTCGGCAAACGTGTGGAGCGTGAGCAGCTTCAGATGCTCGGGGTTTTGAATTTGCGCGGCGAAGTTGCGAATAACCGCTGGGTCGTCCAGGTCGCGACGCTGTGAGATTTGCGTCATCGTCAGGTGATGCTCGATCACCAGCCGCAGCGAGT
>QHOP01000485.1 GCA_003219345.1 Verrucomicrobiota bacterium | reverse complement strand
ATTTCTTCTCCTGCGCGCTCCGGGCGAGAATCAACTGCCGCTGCGGGTCGTTCGTTGGGTTTTGCGCCCCCGGCTCTGAGTCCGAGATCGAGCTGTGGCTTCCGCTGAACCACCAAACCGATGCCGCCGCCGCGATCAGTAATAGTGCGCCAACTCCGATGAATACCCCGCGCTTCTCTTTGCGCCTGGGGTACCCGGTTTTTCCGGCTTCCGAGGCGGTCCGACCCGAAGGGACTGCCGCTCTCCTGCCGAGAGAAGTTTCGGAGCGGGCGGTTTTAGAAGTGTCCATGAACAGGAACTTTGCCTCCAACTCCTGCAGTCGCGCTTTCAGGTCCGGTGAAAGTTCATAGGGAATCTCAGTCGCCAGGGGCAGCGCTTTAGGTGAGGCCTGGAGACAGAAGAAATAGTCGCTCGCCGGCTCACCGATCAACACATCGAGCCAGTTGACGCCGCCGCGGGCAATCAACCACAGCGGCACGGTCCGGGAAAGAATGCACTCAAGGAATGCCGTCCACAGCAGGAACGCCTCGTTGCCTGACTCACAACCCAACGGCGCACGAAAGTGATGCGACCGTCCGCCCACGATGGTCGCCGGCCTGGACCCGTGCCCGGCAGCGGAAGGTCCTGCCGCGCTGGTCAGCTCATGCAACACACGCAACAATCCGAGCCGTTCGGGCCCGAATTCGCGCCGTTCCAGAAAGCGCCGCCGCGCCTCGATGGAAGGCCATGGACCGGTGGACGGATGCGCCGGATCCCTCAGCCGCGCGCGCAAGCGTTTCTGCGCCGCGTCCCACTCAGCAGTCACTTGGGTTGAGGAAGTGCTGGCTTTGCAGGCTTCCCGCAATCCCTCCAGATCGGCCTTCGCTTTCACCGTCAAGAACCCGGCCGTGACTGCCTCGCCATCGACGCACACCACCATCGGGTATTTTGAGCGCCCCTTGCGGTCGGTTGACGACCACATGTTGCCTAACACCACATGGCCCGGGCTTAACCAGAGGAAGGTGTGATCGAATCCTTCTTGCCGCTTTTCTGCGTCCAGCTTCTCCCACACGCCGGAGTCAATCTGCCCGCCGATGCCGCTGACATACAACACCTGCTTGACACGCGCGAGGGTTTCCGTGTCCACCCCAATGCCAGGGAGGTGATCGTCCCAGCCGGGATGCTTGCCGAACGCGGCCAGTGTGTATTAGATTTTATTGCCTCGGCCAGACGTTCACTTCCGGCAGAAGATGCTTGGGATCGAGACGCGCCTCGAACACAGCGTGACCGCTCAGGTTTTGTTGCGGATCCTTGAGCTCGACTCGAAACCTCCATGCGCCGTTGCCGAGACGTTCGGCCTTGTGATCGCGAATCAACCAGGGAAGCCCCCAATGCGTTACCTTGACCGGTGTCACTTCCGACGATGGATCGCGTTCAATCTTGCGGAAAGAAATCGTGAGACCGAGATCAAGAGCGCCCTTGGCCAGAGGAATCGGGTCGCTCGATCGTGTGAGCTCCTGCCAACCGGGCTTGGCCTGGCCGATGGACACTTGCGCCGCGCGGAAGACCTTAGTGATTGTATGATCGGCGGTCCCTTCTTCAGCCGGCACGAAGAAAACCTCCCACTCGACCGGGGTGCCGTCCTCATTCACCAACGAACTCACAACGGAAGCGTAAAGGTCCGGGCTGGTCTTCAGGGGCGCGAGCGGCCCGGAAATCTCAGGCGGATTCTTCAGGTCGATCGACAATCTGGCGAGGAAATCCTTCAAGACCTTCAGCTCATGCAGATTCATCGCCTGCTCCGGGTTGGCGTTCAGGAGCACCGGAAACCGCACCTGCTCGTGAAGACTTTTAGTGACGTAGTTTACGTAATTATCAACGAATTGATTCTCCAAATGTTTTACCGCGTCCCCCGCGATGCGCTGGCACACGTTGGTAACCTTGTCGCTCAATGGCCCGTTGTAAGCAGTCAGGCTGCTACGGAACCGATCGGCCAGCCCCTTTAACTCACCAAACCGCTTCCATCCATCGCCGATCACTCGCTCGTCCACCTTGATGGGGGCCGACGCAAGCGCGCACGCGCCGGTGTAAAGCGACCACCGCAACTGATAACTCGGCGAGAAGACGTTTGTCAGAGGCGCAACGTAGTTCGCATCCAATCTCTTGCTGCGGGCTTCGTAACTCGTGTTCACGACCTCTCCGGCTTGCCGGTTAAATTCTTCTATTTGCCTTGAGATTTCGCCAAAGATTCCCGTGGTCTTTTCCGCTCCCGACAACTCGGTGGCCATGTCCGTGAAAGCACCAGCGGACGCCAGGGTCGCCGCCGCTCTCAAGTTGCGGTAACGAGCTGCCAGGCTGGCAAGGGGGCTGCGATCATAATTCGTGGCGGTTGAAACGGCGCCCCAACTCTCGTCCAGGCTCTTTTTGAACCGCAGCAGAATTTCCGGCAGGGGATACCAGGCATTGGGGCCTTGCAGCCAATTTATTTCAGCGCCCTCGTAGCTCTCCAGAGCATCCACCAGCGTGTTCACCGCTGCTACCTCGTTCGAGATACCCCTTTCGACCACCCGGTTTGCCTTCCGGAAGTTGTCCAATCCCTTTTGGATTGGACCGTTGTTCGACAGGTGATCCGCGCCCCCTGGAATCCTTAATGAGTCTGGCGGCCATCTCTCGGTTGAATAGGTCCAGGCGAAGACCTCGATCAATTTGGGATCGGGTGGGTTCGTCGCACCCGTCAGGTAAGTAAGAAATGACCGGAGATACTTTTCACATTTTTGAGTGGCGTTCGTTTTGGCGATGGGACCGCCCTTGGAACCGTTCGCTTTTCCATCGGCCTCAAATTGCATCAACGACAACAGAGCCTCCCGGTGCTGGTTTACGGCATCGGAATTATCCGGAGAGGGAGCATCCAGTTGCATCTTGTTTCGGGTCTGTTTCACCAGGGGCTCGACAACACTGCGCTCGAACAACAGCCGCTGGGCTTCGCGGCGGTATTTCACCTCTCCAAAGCCCATCCAAACCATCGGCTTGAACAAGCCTGTGGCAATGGGCTTTTGGAATACTTGTTTTAGCCCTTGATGATACTGGATTAAAGTCCACTTGTGCCTCTCCTCCACGTGATTTGTCCCGAGATAAACAAGACGGCTCACACCCAGTGGACCTGGACTAACGATCGCCGGCGACCATTCTCCCTGTTTCAAATTGGCTGCACCTGCCTTCCAATAATCCGCTTCCAGGCTCACACTCCTCTTGAGGTGGCTGTGGGCAAAGCCGGCAAACGTCAGCAACAGGAGGAGAGCGAGGCCTGCCGACCCGAAGATCGCCACTTGCCGCTGGCGCAAGAGTGCCAGCGTGTTGGTGGCCCGCGTCACCAAACCGATCTCGCGGAAGACTTTCTCGTGAAACAGGTCTCGCAGGAAGAAAGCCCGGTTCTTGTCCCACAGGCGATCTTCGGGCAATTGATCCAGCGTCAGGCCGGTGGCGAAAGCAATCGCCTCGTCCAGGGCCTTGCCCTCGCGCATGGAGGAAGTGAAGTAGATGCCGCGCAGGAATACCGGCTTGGCGGACCACTCGCCGGCGACGAACACGGTTTCCAGGTAGCGCCGGAGGCGTGGGGCCAGGCGCATCAGGCTCTCCGGCAGCGCGAACAACGAGTCCACCTCATCCAGACGCCGCGCGCCCTCCGGACCGCGGCCAGGCTGATCGGAAGAAGCAAAGAACTGCTGCGTGTCACCGAGCCGCCCGGTCGCGGAGGACTCGCGGAGCAACGCCAGCCGGCGACGCCGCAGGCGCTCCGCAACGCTGCCGAGGTGTTGCTCGACCAGGTCCGGACGGAAGGGCGCGTCCAGTGGATCAGGATTTGACCAGCCGAACATCTGGTGCTGCAACAGGGGATCTTCGATGCTGTCAAAAAACTCGCGGAAGCCGATGAGCAGGTCGCTCTTGGTCACCAGAAGATACACCGGGAAGCGCACATCGAGCGTGCGCTGGATCAAATCCAAATGCTGGGCCAATCGGCTGGCCTTTTGGGAGATCCGGTCGGCCGAGTCTTTGATGAGGCTCTCGATCGAGAGCACCAGGAACAAGCCGTTAACCGGACACTGAGGTCGGGCCTTCTTGAGCAAGCGGAGGAACTCCTGCCATTCCGGTGTCTCACCCGCTCCAGCCTCGGGGAAAACCATCGAGCCGGCGGTGTCGAGGATCACGCCGCGATTGGTAAACCACCAATCCATATTGACGGTTCCTCCCGTCCCTTGATGTTCCTTGTTCAAGCCCGGCGGGAAATCAATCTCCGAATGGCGGATCGCCTCGGTCTTGCCGGAGCCGGACTCCCCGATGATGACATACCAAGGCAACTTGTAGATGTCCTTGCCGCGGCTCTTGAACTCCTGAAGGCCGGTCTGGAATTTCCCACGCACCTTGTCCAGGTCGGCGCGTTTTTTCGGGTCGCTGATTGCCCTGGGCGCCGCAGCGGTCTGTGCCTCAATGGCGGAGGTGAACTGCTCGCGTTGG
>QHOP01000484.1 GCA_003219345.1 Verrucomicrobiota bacterium | reverse complement strand
CCTGAAACCGGCAATATACCTGCCTCAGATACAGATGGGAAGAACCGCTTGTTCCTGTATCAAGTTCGGTTTACTGCCATCCTGGTGCCCTACCTGAGGCTGGTTGATCCGACGCCTACGGGTGTATTTCTGCTGATCGAAGACGCGATCCCGCCCGGCACTCAGGTGGATACCAGCACGGTGCAGCTTGCTTTCGACGGAAATCCGGTGACGGCTTCGGCAACCAAATCAGGCACGACAACGACCGTTGCCTACAAGGCGGCGAGCCCGTACGCGCCCAACTCGAGTCATTCGGTCACCTTGACTTTTAAGGACAATGCTACTCCAGCAAGCAGCCAGACAGTCAGCCGCACCTTCACGATCCCCAATTATCCGACCATTCCCGCGTCGTATGCGGTGACTGTTGATACCACCAAACCCGGTTTTAAGTTCAAGGTGCATCAAGTTGACCTGGGCCAGACTCTGCCAGCCACAGTCGCCAGGGCAGAGCGACAGCTGCACGGGGACATCGGAGCAAACGTGGCGAATGTGGCGAGCCTGACGCCCGCGTCAGGCGGATACTATTCGGAATCTGCGGTGATCAATTACGAGCAAGGTGATGCGACTGCCACACCTCTACCTGCGGGCGATTTCACCAACGAGGTGTTGATTCCGGGAATTCCGGGCAATGGCGTGATTGCTGACAGGAACCTGGATAACATCGCCATGGAAATTTTGGCTTACATTCAGTTCCCGGCGGCGGGGGCCTACCGGATTACGTTCAACAGCGATGACGGGTTTCGCACGTATGTAGGCGACCGCGCCGTTGACGTGCTCAATTCGCCGATCATCTCCGAAGCCGACGTTGCCCGGGGGGCAACGGACAGTTCGCAATGGGTTTACGTCGCGCAGGCGGGTGCATACCCCTTCCGGACCGTTTGGTTCGAGGGCGGCGGCGGGGCCAGTCTGGAGTGGTCCGCGGAAAGCGACGCCGGGGTCCGGGCGCTCATCAACGACAGTTCGGTCACAGGAGCGCTCAAGGCTTATCAGGAAGCCACCGGTCCCAAACCGGTTGCGGTGACCTACGCTTATCCCGACCGCAGTTCGGGGAATCCCTATTTCGCGAACGATCCCATCACAATCGAATGGACGGATGGCACCACCGGCAGGCCTGGTGACGAAACTGCAGTACAGCCCTCCTGCGCCAGGCTGGCCATCCGGTTCCAACAACAAGGTCACGCTGGTTTGGAGCGATAACGGGACGCCGGCGGTGGTCAGGACGAACACCTGGAACTTCAGTGTCATGCCTTGGGTGACGGTGCCACCTTCGGCCGCGATTGCGGCTTCAGCGGTGGACACCAGCAAGACCGGGTTCAAAATCAAGACCTACAAGATCGACGCCCAGAACGACATCGCTAATACCATCGCGAGCGCGCTGGCGATGCTTTCTGGCGCCAAGGGCGCGAATAAGCTGGACACGTCCGCGTTTGGTTCTGATGGCTATTATGTCGAGGCTGGTGTCATTAATTACGAGCATGGGGCGCTGCCTGCCAACGCAGCTTATGACGCGGCGTCTGTAGCGCCGGCAAGATCCGGCGATTTCACCGATCAAATTCCGGTGGACGTACCGGTGGCGGATGCTTTGTTTCCTGGCGAGCCGATCACGGACGCAACCTACGGCACATTGGTTTACTCCAACAAATGGGGCGACAACATGGCCATGGAAGTCCTGACGGTGCTCGACCTGCAGCCGGGTTGGTATTGGACTGGAGTCAACAGCGACGACGGATTCAGAGTTTCGTTCGCCGCGAATCCGTTGGACGCCACGGCGGTCGTGGCGGACATAGCCGATTTCGGCAAGGGAGCAAGCGATGTCAATGGTCTCTTCTATGTCCAGCAGGCGGGACTGTATCCGTGCCGATTGATCTGGGAGCTGGGCGGCGGCGGCGCAAGCTGCGAATGGTACATGCAAAACACGTTGAATTACCAGCGGACCCTCGTGAATGAGAACGCCGTAGCCGGTTATATCAAGGCCTATCAGTATCCCGTGGGTGCGTCGCCCGCATCGTATGTCAAATCGGTCACTCCCAATGACCCCGCTGGCGGCATCAGAGCGGGAGTTGGCCTGGGCAAGCAAGTACAAGTGGTCATTGTGGATGGCTCCACCGCTGTCGATCAGAATTCGATCACACTCAAGCTGAACGGCGCTGCGGTCTCGCCGATTACCAAGAACAAGGTGGGTAATGAGACCACGGTCACTTACAGCCAGCCGCTTCCGGCGAACACTCTGGTGACGGTTCAGGTGTCGTGGACCGATGCTGCTCCTCGCTCGTCATCGTGGAGTTTCACCACCGGAATTCTGCCGGCCAACACCTTCGTGATCGAAGCCGAAGACTTCAACACCGCCGGAGGTCAGACGGTGGCCGCCGCGAGCACGATGCCTTACTTGGGCAATTCGTATAGCAACCTGAACGCGGTCCTCGGCATCGACTTCCTCCGGCCACATCAAGCCGATTCGCCCTTGTACCGCGCTCGTGGAACCAACTCGCTGCAAATTCCCGGCTATCCGGCGAACAATCTCGTCAACGTCCCGATGGACACCGGTCCGGGCGACTTCGACCGCGGTGGCTGGGACATGACCGTGAATTACAAGATCGGCTGGACCGGGGCGAATCAGTGGTATGACTACACGCGCACGTTCCCGGCCGCCAATTACAACGTCTATGCCGCCTTGTCACACGGTGATCCTCCCACCAGCACCTCGCGCGTGCGTGCCAGCTTGCAGCAAATCACCGCCGGGCAAACGACGACCAACCAGACGGTGGTGCAGTTGGGCACCTTTGATGGTCCGGCCACCGGGGGCTGGGGTCTGAACCGGCTGGTACCGCTGATGAACGGCGGCGTCATGGCCAGTGTGCCCTTGTCCGGTACGCAAACGATCCGTTTAACGACCGACAGTGGCGACTACGACTTCCTGGCCTTTGTTCCGGGGGGAGCGGCCCAGATCAGAATCAACTCCATCGCCATAGCGAGCGGGCAAGTCACCATCACTTGGTCCGGCGGCGGAAGCCTTGAGTGGACCACCAGCCTGACGCCGACGATCAGTTGGACGCCGACGGGCAATAGCAGCGGCTCGTTCAGTGAGCCGGTTGCGACCACGGGCAATAAGTTTTACCACGTGAAGCAGTAGGCGCGTTGGCACAATGCAATGATTATCTCGCGACTGGCGATGACGGAATTGCGGCATCAGGTTGCGGAGATCGAAGTAAAATTGGCTTCCCTGAAAGCCTCGTTCGCGGCCTTGGCCCAGGCTAGTGGTGATGATGCCCTTGCGGGACGTTTGAAAGCCTGAAGCTTTTCAGTTTGACGAGAACGGGACGCGAATCACCTTCCCGTACAGTATAGCAACTGTCCAGGGCGAGATGGTCGAACTTCTGAGTCAAGCCGGACGAGGGCCAGTAAATCTCCACCTCCTTAATCGATTTGGCCTGACCCAAACCGATTTCCTGCCGGAGCGGATTGGCGCCAAAGCTGCCGCCGGAATTGACCGCTTTGTAAATCGTCCGTTGCCCTGCCTCGGTTTCCACAGTCACCTTGATCCGCGCGCCAATGCCCGCGCGATTGGATTTCACGCCGACGAGCTTGAGTTTAAGCCAATGGTTGGTGTTGCCGGGATTCTCAAACAGGGCCTTCCGATAAATGTCACCGGTGTACGCGCCGCCCATGTTTGCGAAGATGTCCTGGTCTCCGTCATTGTCAAGGTCAGCGAAGGCGATCCCGTGACCTTTTTGCAAATGGCCAAACCCGCCTGCCGTTGTCACGTCCTGAAAAAACTTACCTCCCGCATTGCGGAACATCCGATTTGGAATCAGCGTGCTTAAGTCCGGATCGCCCGTGCCGATATAAAAATCGAGGTAGCCGTCGTTGTCCAGGTCGCCGAAGTTGCAGGCCATACCAAGCAGGACCTTGTAGAGATGCGCTGCTTTGGTCACGTCGGTGAAAGTGCCATCATGATTATTGTGGTAAAGCCGCGCCCGTTCAGCTTTGGTCGGGAGGCCAAGATAGTCGGCGGCGATGTCACCGACATCTTTTATGCCGAAACCGGCAATAAAAATGTCCAGCCAGCCATCGTTGTCATAATCAAAGAACCAGGTAGGAAAACTATAGCGCGGCCCG
>QHOP01000483.1 GCA_003219345.1 Verrucomicrobiota bacterium | reverse complement strand
AATTCGAGCAGGTGATTAAACAGTACGGCGGCAACATACCAGGTGTCACTAATCTGACTTACGCCGACTACCTCAAGGACCAGGCACAACCACATCCTGAAGTCGTTCTCACGTTTACTGACGCCGGAAAGATCAGATTCGGCGAAGCCACGCGACGGCACCTCGGGCGACAATTGGCTATTATTGTGGACGGACAGATCATAACGGCTCCTCTGGTCCGAGAGGAGATCACGGGTGGTGTCGCCGTTGTCGCGGGAACATTCACGGTGCATGAGGCTCATGTTATCGTGGACAAAATCTATGGAAGGAAATAAACGTCCAACAAAAACACTGCAGCCAACGCCCGGGAGGGCGTTCAGTTCCGCTTCGCGGTTCACGTTTTGCCTCGGCGTGGCTGGTGTTCGGTGAAAGTATGAAGCCTGACTCGCAGACAAAAATGAAATATCGTCTCCTGTTCGTGTTTACTGACAAATTCATGTTTCTCTGGCTTTTCATTGCTGCCGGCGGGCTTGTGACCCTCAATTTCCACAAAGTCATCGGGATTATCCTTTGTGTCCCCGCAGTCCTGTTTTTCACGACCGTTTTCGTGATGCTCTTGGTGTCGAACTACCGGCACAGGGCAAAAGACAAATGACAACACCGAACCAGAGCGCGGAGCCAAGGGGAGGCAGCCGTTTGGTTCAGTGTGTTTTCGACCGTCGGCGGCGCGCGCCTCCCGTGGCTCACGCTTTTCGTTCGGCGTCGCCGCGTGCGCCCTAAGGCTTCCATAGTTTTTCCGTGTCTGCTGCTCATCGCTGCCTGTGGGTGTGTGCCGTTGAACTACGGTGTATTCATCAGCACACTCGATGAAGACGTTACCCTGGAAGTGCGAAACCTCCAGGTCAATGGGTTTGGAAGCGCGAGGCGCTTTAAGGTTTCCAGGCGGGGCGAGAAGAAGATTGATTATTTCATACCCGAGGTGACTGCGTTGGACACGTCAGGGGCACGTAATTTTTCGCCAGGTTCTTCCTGTTCTCCGCCCGGAAATCGACAAGTTTCAGAAACCGGGAGAGAAGAAGATTTACTTTTTGTTAACGCGCGAAGGTGCGTATCCGATTCCTGTCGCTTGGCGGGACCGGTGGAGAGACCATATCAGTGAGATTGTTGCGAGTTATGATGTCCGGGCTGCCCGAGAGAGATTGGTGAGAGAGGGAGCATTGTAAGAATGACAATGCGTAATCAGAACCCCAAACGGAATATGATCGCTCGAGATTTCATACTGGCTCTTCTCGTACTTACCCTCGTGGGATGTAGAACTGTTAGCGTATCGTCCGACGCCAGCAAATGGACGATAGAGTTGGCATCATTCGAGCCTTCGCCAAGCGGTCCGTGCCGCATTTACGATGACCTGCACAGACTGATGCTCGACGGCTCATTCTTATCCGGCAAGATGGATGGCACTTGGACATCTACAGGTTCAGATGGGACTCGACTTGCGACGTGGTCATATCGTGAGGGTGTGCGCCACGGCCCTATTAAGATGTGGTACGGGGCACTTCGTTATCCCGAAGCTGGCGGTCATCTCAAGCTGGAGGGCACATTCGCAGACGGCGGGTACGACGGGACGGTCACACGGTTCTATCCATCCGGGACGAGGCAGAGCTTGCGCGTATATGAGCACGGAGTTCTGAGGCGCAGTCAGTACTGGTCGCCGGGTGGTTCAGACGCATCTGCCGCCGGCGCCGCGAAAGAGGCAGAATCTGAGCACAAGCAGGACATGGCTTACTTGAGCACGCTGGAGGACATGGTGGCACGCTCACTGGCGCAGGCACACCGCGAAGTTAGAAAGTGATATGACGCCGCCGAAATCGCTGGAGACGAACCGCCGTTTGTGCTTGGAAGTGGAGCCTAGGAGTTTTGAACCTTCGATAAGTCAGAGCTCGGCGGTCGGTAAGCCTCCGGCGTTAGGCCGCTTCACACGTTTATGTTGAGCGCCATCACAGCACTGATTATTTCGGCGACTGTCGTTCTCAGCATTCTCGGAGTGTGCATGGCGTTCCGACATTTCGGACGCAAGCGAGCATTTGCGCGCATGGCAGCCATGGCGTGTCCTGCTTGCAGCCGAGCCTATGGCTCTGACATTCTCTCGACCATCAAAGAAACCGGTTATTTCTGGAATCCAGCGCCGGGACATTCAGTGATTTCTCTTCGCCTTCCGAGTAGCACGTTTCTCGTGACTTGCCCGCATTGCTCGGCACAGACCGAGTTCACACCGGCTGGCTGCGTCTTCGAGCGACCCAAAGAGGGAGTTAGGAGCTTCACGAGGATTGTTCGCACATGACAACGCCTAACGAGATCACTGGAGCCGGTCAGCGCCCGGAGTTTGCCGGGAAGTCGCGGGTCGTCCTTCGTCTTTGGCCCGGCGTGGCTCAGTTCATCCGGCGTTAGGCCGCCGCAAACGTATGGCATCAGTTCCCAATCAATCCCTGAGGCGGACGTGGAGGTATTTCATTGCTGCTTGGTTCATTCCCGTCGTGTTGATTGCAGCTGCAGTTGCGGAAGACCGAGGACGGCTTCCCGGATTTGTTTTTCCACTCATCTCGCTTTTATTTATTGCGGCGGGGTTGTGTCACGGCATCCCGCTTATGCGCCGACAGATCTCTCTACGCGACGCCGCTTTGTTTGGCATGATCACACCCTTTGGGATTTGGGTTATCGCGGTCATCGTGAAGGTGGTATGGACTGGCAAATGACGTGGCCTAACGAACCAGGCGCTAGATTGGGTCGTTAGCCTGCATCAGACACGCATCGTGAAACCCAAGCCGGTCGAGCTCGGCAAAGAGTTAGGGAAGATGGAAAGCAAGTGGTCTAAACAGGTGCAGCGAGCGGAAGCCACCCGATCTGCTCAAAGGGAAGTGCGAACGTCATCGCGGATTTGCAGTCGTCGCTGACACAGCATGATTAGATCGTCACTATTGCAGCTACTCAGCACTGCCCTCGTCGGACTGGCCGCCCTGCTCCCAAGTGGATGCGCTCTACTTTACGACAGGGTTCCGAGCGGTCGCGATCCCAGCGCAGCCCAGACGATGTTGTTCCATGCACTCGACCACTACGCGCTGCCACCCAGGTCCATTGCGCCAACCCCAAACAAAGATTCCCAGGTTGACGCGGCGATTCATTCAATGCAGAAGGTCGCAGAAGACCAAGACTTAATTTTTGACGGTAGTCGTGCGACGGAAGGTATCGTCATAGTGGGCCGTATGGGTAGTGCCGGCCCGATGATTTTGGCAGTAGCTGTTTACTCTGTAGGTAATCGAATTGCCATGGAAGATGTATCTCAGGAGAAAGCGCCTGATTTTTCGGCCGCAGCGCGCATGAGAAAGCAGTTTATGGGCACTCTGAGTCGCCCACCGACCGGGACGAAGTGACGACGACCCCCAGAGACAAATCGAACGTCTGCGGCGCCTGGCTCCGGTCGCTTACCTCAGCGTTGACACCATGTGCTCTCCACGAACCACCACGCTTTTGGCGATTGCTGTTCCGCTGTTTGTCCTCGGAGCGATGAGCGTCGCCGCGGACGTGAGTCAAAACCGTTCGTTCTTCATGTCGAACGCACTAATGTGGAGGGTGAACTGGCCGTCTTGCGCTTGTGTGTTATTGGGAAGTCTTCTGTTGCTGTTCGCTTTCACGCGGTTCATTGTGCGATTATTGCGTAGATAAAGATTTGCTGGTCGAATGAGGCGCTCGTCGTCATCGGTCAGCTCGTTAGCCCACGAGACCCATGAGCACACCTGCCAATACGAACGTTCCACCCGAATGGCGAATGGTGCATCTTCGTGAGTATTCCGACACAGTGGATTTGGCCGGCAGGGATCTCGTCAGCATGCTGAGGCACTCGAAAGAGGATGTTTCCAAGTTGGTAGGCACGATGGCAGCCAAGTCCGATATGCAGACTGTGGAGCTGCCCGGAGAGTATGTTACTTCGCTAATCGGTGAGGTTGCGGACGAGGTTCACGAGTGGCCGAACGCGACACTAGGGCCGGAGTTTCGGCATCTCGTATTACAGTTCCGTGAGGGGCGGCTTATTCATATGATGTGGAAGTTTCAGACAGGTGCGCCACGTCGGAGCATACCTTGGTAGAGATTTTGGTGATGACAACGACATGGGCTAACCCCTATTCAATCCACCCAACCGCCGCCAGCCCCTCGGAGTGCCGGATTGGCTGCTGGTGTCCTTGGTTTTTCGGCGGCGGTCGTGACTTCTGCGTTAGCCGGCATTCACATGCCTTATGAGTTATCGCTGTCCAAAGTGCAACGGGATCATCTACGACCGCAGAAATTATCTTTGCGCTGTCTGCGGGGCGGAGTTGCCTGCCCGCTTGTTATTCCTTCCGCCGGAGATGGTGGACTTGGACAAGGTCGCAGGAGGAGCAGAAATCCCGGTTGATCTGCTCGCGCAAACGTTGCTTGAATTGCGAAAGGCTCGCGGCAATTTGCAACGCGAGTCTGTGTTCTCGCAGGTCGGCTACTCAGGCAAAGAGAGCCGCGAGTTCCTCGAAATACTTAAAGAGAAGTATCCGGTTCAGGACCTGGGTTTGAATGATGCAACAACTGCCGGCTAATCGCGCTCCAGGCAGCGGCCGCCGCGTCGGGCAGTTGATCGATTATGGAAACTCGAACATCTCATTGCAGGGCCGCATCCCGCTCCGGGGGCTGTGCCTGAGCTGATCGTAAGACATCAATGCCGCACGCCAATCCAAAGTTCTGGTTCGCATTGATCGGTTTATTATTGATGGTTGCTGGTTTCTTGGTACAGCAGGCGACGAAGATTCCGGTTATCGAGAGAGTCGTTGCCGGGACTGCGGCTGACGCGAAATCCGGACTTGATGCGTTGCTTGCCAAGAGCGCAACACAAGGTCGGGACTTGGGGTTCGGCGGAAGCTTGGAGGGAAGGCCGTCAATTTCTCGCACCGATCCGGGTTTTGGTGGCTTGGCTATTTTGTATTACGCATTGATTGCGAAAGACGCAAAGCCGGGCGACCGAATGGACACAATTTCCCGGTTTATTGATCCCTGCGCCCTCGTGCCAGACAAACGCGGATACGCCAACATGGTAGTTGTTGAATGGGAGCACGGAGCAAAGACGAAAACTTCATACGAGGAGATTCGCGAGCTTATCGCCAAAAAATCCGATGCTGCCATTCGGCCTTGGCAGTATTCTTTATTTTTCATAGGTTTGTTGGTCAATATCGCGACGTTTAAGCTGACATATTTTCCGAAGGCCGCGCCGAAAGTAGTAGAAGCAGAGGCCAAGCGCGATGACGAGCGCGCCGAAAAAACAGAGCACGGCGAGCCAGCCAAGAAGGAATGATTGCCGATCGTTCATTTCATGTTCAACCAGTCGGTCGAGCTAAAAGCCGCCAGCCTCGGGCGTTCATCACCTTTTGCATTTTTTATGGTGGTTGACGTTTCTCCGCTCTTGGGTTTGAAGGCGGCTGTGGCTCACCTCTCACGTTGGACCGGAACGACCGCTCTATGTTACAACGCTTACAGCATGCTTTTCTCGGGGTAGCGTGCGTCGCTCTGCTGTTCGGCATTCCGGGTTGCTCACCCACGGACACGAAGCGCATGCAGGCATTACTCGATCAGATTTCGCATGGCCCAGAGGACCAGCTTGGCACGTTCATTTACGGTTATAGCGATGCGTCGCCGGGCGCACAGCAGGTTCTCCTGGGTATGATTCGCCCTCTGCGAGCACCTTCCGCGGACAAGCACATGACCAACGAGGCCTCGCGCAGCGCTGGCCGCTTCACTATGCTATCAGTGGGCGTGCCGTGGTCGCAGCCGACGCAGGGATATGGATTTCAGGCTAGCTTTCAACCCATCATTATTTGTCACGACGGAGGTCGTGACTCGGTGGTCGGATACGTTTTGCCGTTCAACGACATTATGTTTCACTTTCACGGTGCTGACATGGAGAACATTATGCAATTGTCGCAGTGGTGGATTCAGACCTATGGCAAACGTTGACGTGTGGCCCAAAACGGATGCACCGAACCCTGCGATGACGCCTCAGTTGCAAATCGGGAGCCAGTCGCGCGGGGTCGGTGAGCCATCGTTAGCCTGCATCGTACGCACCGTGAAAATCCAGTCCTCGATTTTCTTCGCAACGATTTCGATGATGCTCCTTTGCAGTGGTTGTATCCCATACCACTTCACCACACGACCCGGAGTTTCTGGTGTCGTGCTTGATGCCCGCACCGGAGTTCCCATAGTTGGCGCGGCGGTATCTGTCGCGCCGGTGCGCGGTGACGACCCGGCGGGCACTGCGACAACGGAAACTGATGGCTCATTCCGCGTTCCACCGAGACGACAGTGGGGAGTCTACCTTGTGCCCGGCGACGTTTTCCCGTTTCCTTTTACATTGTCGGTTCAGCATGAGGGATATCAGCAGGCTGTGGTTCAGTTTGCTCATCGGGGTATGGGAGAAGGGACGACCACGAATTTCGGAGAGCTTCGGATAAAGAGTGTGGCGGAATGATGCGGTTCAACAAGTCGGATGCACCAAATCCCGGGATGACGCCTCAGTTGCGTGCTCGACACCGGTGGCGCAGCGTCGGTGATCCCGGAAGTTAGGCCACTTCGCCCCATCCATGAAAACGGCTGAAATCGTCAGTGGTCTTTTGAGTTGGCTCTTTGCAGCATTCGGGATGCTGTGGGCTTTGATTTATGGGTTGGCAAATTCAAATCCGGCTGGATTTATCAGCCGACGCTCGGCTTTGCCCGCTTCGTACCGTTCTCCGACAGGCCGAGCTTTCAGGACGTTGGAGATTTTCATCCGCAGTTCGAAGATTACCTGCTGATTGCTTGGTCCTTTCGATGGTGGCTGTTGGCAGCGCAGGTGTTCTCCGTGCCAGTCAAGCACGTCACGTGAAGTTTGGCCGGTTGGCCGCTTGTAGAAGGCCGGCACGGAGGATACACTGCTTCAGGTTGGCCCGCTGGGCGCACGCGTATGAAGAAGGTCATTCCACTAGTCCTCGTGTTAACGATTACAGGCGTCTGTTGTGTGGTGGCCGCGTACTTCTGCCATTTCTATTACCACCGCTACCAAAGCGCCGTTACCGAATTGGAGAGCCGCATCAACTCCTTCGACATACGCTTGGCTACGCTCGAAGCGCATAAATCTCGCGAGCTTACACTTGTGCATGTTTGGGGCATCATTTCGACCGCGGATCGAGCAGCAGACGAGCACATGCACTTCTATCTTTCATCAGAGAAACACCCCGACGGTTTTTTCGAGGCCATTAACGCCAAGGGTGACCCGCTGATTCGACCGGAGCTTCGCCTACCAGCCGGCTCTACGACCAATTGCGAGTATGACATTCAGGTTGAGAGTCAGTTCGGTATTGTGGCCGACGCTTGGTTGTCCCATGCTGAGCCGTACCAAGATTTGGCTGCATTTGACCAGTTTCGCGTTTACTGTCCGCACAAAACGAACATCGTGAGACTGATTGCCCGAACTCGGCGCGATGCTTCCGTTCAGATGGGGTTTGATCTTGTTTTGCTGTGCGAGAGATGAAACGAGGCGGCCAAGCGGATGCACCGAACGCCGCGATAGCGCGCTAGTTTCATGATGTGCGCAAGTGGCGCGACGTCGGTGATCCTTATCGTTCGGCGAAAGCGTAAATGCGTCCTAGATATTCAGCATGGGCTTGTGCAGTAATCTCTCTGGCCTTGGGAGCAGCCGGGTGTGGACACCCAATCGGGATGGCCAGTAGAGGCCAGCCCACTGATTGCATAAATAATCTGAGACTCATAGATAGTGCGAAGACTCAGTTCGCCATTGAGCATAGGAAGCATGATGGCGATCTCGTGACGTTGGAGGAGCTCACCCCGTACCTCCGTACAGCCAACCTCGTTTGTCCCGCAGGTGGCGTTTACCAGATAAGGCCTATTGGCGTCGATCCGGTGTGCTCCCTCGCCACGAATCACGTTTCCTGGCGTCGGGACGGAGTTTTATCCTATACGGATTCGGGCACCTCGGGAAATATGCACCGGCTTCCCTGATGAAAACGCCGAACCAGGCTGCTACAGGCAACGGCGCGGTTAGCCCCCTGTTCCATATCGCACACTCTTGGCGCGCCGAGCCTAAGCACTATCGTTGGCGCTTCTTGATGCCCACACGACTCCTCAGCTTCTTGTTCCTCGCGTTGCTGAGCGGATGCGCACACCGATTCGGCGGCACCATTGTCTTTCGGAACAGCAGCACGACACCCTTGGACTGGGTCACGTCTTCGGGTTTCGAGCGCGAGCCGATTGCCGGTTTCATCGGTCCGGGCGCGAGCAAAGGTTCCATGTTGAATTCCATGTCCTTGCCGAAGGAGATCACTATCCGTTGGACGATTGGGGGTACATCCTCGTCCACGAACATCATGTTGCCCTCGGTGCCACCTTTCGCGCGCGGCGACTTGGTGTTTGACTACACGTCGGGCCAGGTTTGGATTACTCGCTATGAGTCACAGTAACCTGCCTAACGAAACTGGAGACGACGCCGGGCAGCGCTTCGGGTTGGTCGTGAAGTCACGCCTTGCCTTTCGTTATTGGCCCGGGGTGGCCCAGTTCCATCGTTCGGCGGCATGACACATCGTTACAATCATATTGTTCAGCGTTTGTATGGTTGGGTGCCGGCACATCAGTTCACTTTCGCCAGAAGATAAGCGCACGATGGAACTGGCGTACGATTTTGGACGAGGCGCTTTCGAGAACCGATATTGGTGCGGAGCGGGATTTGGCAGAGCGCGATTTGCAGACAGATGTTTGGGTGACTCACCCGAAGTATGGCCG
>QHOP01000160.1 GCA_003219345.1 Verrucomicrobiota bacterium | reverse complement strand
CCGGTCAAATGAAACTCTGCGCCAGCAGCCGTAAGGCACGGTGTCCACCTGGCCTTCATGATCCACATCATGGAATCTTGCCCCTCCGGCAGAAAAGGGGGAGTGGTACGCGGCGGCGACCGCGTGCTCCAGGTACGTTGTCGGCCTGGTTCCCGCGGGTCCACCTACGTTGTCCGCTCCGGTACTCTGGATCAGCTCCACACATCGGCGAACATAATCGCGCGCGTACTCGGTATGGGCATCCATGCGAATGACGATCTCGCCGTGCGCCGCGCCAATCGCCATGTTCAGCCCGGTTGAAACGATGCGCCCGGGATTGTCGATCACTCTGATGACTGGACTACGTCTGGGCGGTTGAGGGTTGAGAGTTGAGGGTTGAGGGTCAAGGTCGCCGGCTTTCTTCTGGAACCGGGCCAGGATCTCCCTCGTTCCATCCTCTGACATTCCATCGGCGACGATGATCTCGAAGCCGCCCTGGGGTTTCTCCTGCGCGAGCACAGACGACAGGCAGGCTTCAATATGAGCTGCTTCATTCCGGCAGGGAATAATCACTGTCACCAGCGGCACTTCTGGAGAGAAGGACTTCACCTCTCGTCTTTCAGACTTCATCTGAGTCTCAATTGTCTGTAGCGTGCCTTCGATGGCATCTCTGTGGCCAAACGCAAATGCGTCCGTTCGTGACTACTTTTTGCGGATTGCTTTTCCACAGGGATATTCCACGTCGAGAAACGATTGAGCCATGGGAGGACCAGGCGCAGCCATAGACGATAGGCCACAGGTTTCAAGATCAAGGTGACGCAACGCGGTTGCGAGGCTTCTACCGGTCGGAATTTTCTCTTGAATGTAGAGACCGGTCCGGCCGGACGGCCAATATTATACCAGCTACAACCTAACCCTCGGTAATCACGCATAGCGGTCCAGTGCAGCAGGCACGACGGCGTGGGATTCCCACCCAAAGCGTCGCTATCCAATGCCCCGAGTAAATAATGGAACGTGGAGCAGTCTCGAAGGAAAACGACTGCGTAAACTGGCTGACCGGAATAGCTCGCGGTATAAAGGCGCACGATGTCCTCCCGCGGGCTCTCCTTGAACATCGAAAAATACGCATCGAGTTTTCCAATGCGGAAACCCTTCTTTTGGGCTCTGCCCAGGAACACCGGCCCGAGTTTCCGGAACTCTTCCGGGTCTGAAGTCCGGTTTACCTCGCATTGCGCCTCGGTCGCGTGCTTGATGTCGCGACGTGCGATCTGCTGGAAGCCTGACAAGATCTTTTTGTCGTCCGCCTTCAAGCCGATGACCAAGTCCCCCCCATAACGCGGAATGAACGGCAGCGGATTCTCAAGCGCCGATCCCGGCAGGGACGAAAACAGTTCCACCGTCTGCGGATCCCGGTGACTGAGCCGGACGAAGGCGAAGCCATGAGAGCGAAACCAATCGACCAGAGCGCTCGCTTGCTGACCCCCTGGACTCCGTCCGCCCAGACCTTGAGGGCCATCAATGACCACACCGCACTTTAGTCCTGCACAGCCGAAGCTTAAGACACACGCAAACCCCGACTCGTCGCCGGAAGGACCGACACACTTCAAATAAACAGGCTTTGCCAGGACTCGTCGGAAGCGCTGATTGAAAACAGGGTGTTGTCTGATGGAAACGTTTTCTTCCTGTGCAAGGCGAAGGGACCATTTCGGCAGCTCCTCCGCCGGAATTTCGCTCCACCTGGATGGCCCATCGAAGACTTTCTCAGCCTGCCCGATATCGTCGGAATTCTCCATATAACGTTCCTACGTTTTCAAGGATAGACAGTTAAGCGGGAACCACAGGCGCCTGATGCTTAGGTCTGGCGCGGTCTGCCGGCCGGAGTCATGCATGAGAGCACGGCGCGGAACTTACCGTTGGCCCCGCGCGGGATTTGTTCTACGCACTCCACCTGTATTTCCATAGCACCGACCCGCTGCCGCAGGGCATCGATCAGTTGGTTTCGAGTGGCTTTGCAGTAGGTCGGCGTCGGTACAACCTTGATTCGAAGCCGTGTGGCGGTTTCCTGTATCACCTGCGCCTCACGGATGGCCAGGTCAGCTTTGAATACAGGATCAAGCCGACCTACACGACGCCGGTCTGGGGTTACAATCAGGTCGTCTTGTCTGCCTTCAATGTGTCGCAGGATTGGCAAGGTCCGGCCGCAGGGGCAGCTTTCCCAGGGAGGCGCGAGAATTGCCCGGTCTCCAGTCTCGTAGCGGATCAGAGGCATCACGTCATTCAGCAGGCCCGTGCAGATCAACCGGCCCGGCATGCCGTGGGGCACCGGATCATCTGAGTTATCCTCCAGAATTTCAACCAGACCTGCCTCCGGCCAGAGATGCATTTTCCCGGCCTCGCACTCACTGACGCCGCAGACCATTTCACTCATGCCGAAGGTATCTCGGACCGGACACCCAAACGCTCCCCTGATGATCTCGCGCTGGTGCGCGTAAAGAGGCTCCGCGTTGCTGATTACGACCTCCAGTTGGGGTGGTTCGAGACGTTGTTCTGAGGCCAGGATGGCGAGAGAGAACAGGGATGACGCGTATCCCCACAAGTATTTGACCTTGTTACAGCGCAGAGCTTCGATGTAACTACCAACCGTGTCGGGTGACAGATGGTACGAAGAGAGGTAGAGCTGGCGCAATCCGGCGTTCCAAACCCAGAATGGCGGTTTCTTCTGCTCGATTGGCGTGACGAGTCGTCCACCCAGGATGCCCCACCGATCTTGCCGGGACACTCCATACCACCCGCGCCACCGCGCTTCCATCAGCGCGTACCAGGATCGGGCCACCGTCCGATCGTGCCAGAGTTTCAACGGCGTCCCGGTTGTTCCGCTGGTATGCTCCATCCGAAGGTCCTTTCCGGAGTTTAACGATAGGAACGCCTCCGGATGCTTGCGAACACTCTCCTTTTTGAGGACAGGCCAATTGGAGAGTTCCAGGAATGGGCCACCACGATTGCCGCCGCCTCGAGTTCTCCAAAAGTCCCGGTAAAATGGGATCGACATGGCTGCGTGATGCAACATCCTTTT
>QHOP01000159.1 GCA_003219345.1 Verrucomicrobiota bacterium | reverse complement strand
AACTCGCAGTCCTCGCCTGACTCATACGCGTCGCGTCCACATCAATGATCGCTGTTGTCAGCAAGCAATCGCGAAAGCTGAACCGCGACCCCGCCGCCAGAAGTTTTCCCGCCGAGGCGACGAGCGCGCCGCCATCGTAAATCGCCCGACCCGATTCATTGCCGAGCTGATTCGCGTAAACGTAGCTCACGCCAAATGCCCGCGAGCCTTCGAGCACGAAGCGTTTTCGCACTTCCAATTTTCCGAACGCGAAGTGACTCGCACTCGGATTTAGAATAAGATCGACACCGTGCAATGCCAGCGTCGCGCCAGGCCGGTTCGCCACCCAGGCATCCTCACAAATCTCAAATCCAAGCCGGATTCCTCCGATGTCAAAGTGCAAGTCACCGATGGGAAGTGTCTCACCGCTGGGCGTAACAAACTCGTCGCGCACGCCTGCCGGCCACGGTTTGAACCAACGCGGTTCATAATGAATTCCGTCGCCGGCGAGAAACCGCTTAGCCACAAACCCAACCAATTGTCCATCCACAGCCAGCGCTGCGCAGTTGAAGAGGCCGTTCTGGTGCAAGGCCGGCACCCCGAACGACACAACCATTCCGCGGGTTTCCGGCAGGAGTTCCTGGAGCGCAGCCCACGCTCGTTGATGTGTATTGGCCGCGTGGAACGCATCTTCGCATCCGTAACCCGTGAGGCAGAGTTCGGGCAGGCAAACCACGACGGCGCCTCGATCCCGGGCCACTTGGATCGCCTGACGAACGGTAGCCGAGTTGTGCTGCCAGTCGAGCGGTGTCTGATTCAACATGGAGGCCGCTACGTGGATGAGTTTCATGGCATCACTTCTCTCCGCGGGCGCGCAGGACAAGTTCCGTCTTCAAATCGTGGAGGCTGAGTTCCAGACCCACGGGATATTGATGCGGGTTCACGAATCGCTTTACGCCCATGTGAAACATCGCAAGCTGCGCCTGCGCCCGTTGGCGAACATCGCCGAGAACAGGCGGCTGATAAACGAGTTTTCCGCGACGGAAGATCGGCACGAGCAAATCCTCGGATGGAGTTTCAGGCTTGATGTGTTTGCGACGTGTCGCGTCAAGCGGATCAACGATCGTGAAGGCGGCGGGTGCTCCGCGTTCAACATCGAAAATGCCGTCACCGATGAACTCTTTGTCGGACCGAAATCGTCGGACTTGTTGGATGCCTGGCGTCGAGACTTTCGCGACCTGTTCGCTCAACTTCACTTTGTAAACCCAGTGCCCGTCGTCACCGCGAACCGCACTCAACTTGTAAACGCCCCCGAGCGCCGGTTGATCGTAGGCCGTGACCAATTTGGTGCCTACGCCCCAGACGTTGATCATTGCGCCCTGCTCCTTGAGGCTGGCGATGATGTGCTCGTCGAGGTCGTTGCTCGCCACAATGACCGCGTTCGGGAAGCCGGCTTCATCGAGAATCTTCCTCGCCTCGACACTCAACCACGCTAGATCGCCGGAATCAAGTCTGATTCCCACCATTTCGTGACCCCGCTCGCGAAGCAAGCGGCCCGCTTCCACAGCCCGGCGAACGCCATCCAACGTGTCGTAAGTGTCCACCAGGAACACGCAGTTGTTCGGCATCGCTTCGGCGTAAGCGCGGAAGGCTTCCCGCTCGTCATCAAACGACATCACCCAACTGTGAGCATGAGTCCCCCGCACTGGAATGCCATAGAGCTTCGCGGCCAGAACATTCGATGTGGCTGCACAACCGCCGATGTAAGCGGCACGGCTGGCTGCCAGCGCGCCGTCCACGCCTTGTGCTCGACGCAGTCCGAATTCCAGCACCGGCTCGCCACGCGCCGCCAGACAAACCCGGGCGGCCTTCGTCGCGATAAGCGACTGGAAGTTGATAAGGTTCAGCAGCGCCGTCTCCAGCAATTGACATTGCAGAATGGGTCCTTGAATCCGCAAGAGCGGTTCTTGCGGAAAGACCGCTGTTCCCTCCGGGATCCCATCAATATCACAGCTGAAGCGCAGTGTTCCGAGGTAATCCAGAAATCCACGGTCGAAGAGCGGCTGGTCATCATTTCCGCGGAGGGTGCCGAGAAACGCCCGATCGTCCTCTGTGAACTGGAACGCCTGAAGAAACTCAATCGTCGGCGCCAGGCCCGCTGTTAGAGTGAATCCACACTGGAATGGCGAATTGCGAAAGAAGAGGTGGAAGACCGCTTCGCGCTCTGCCCGTCCGGACTTCCAATAGCCGTAAGCCATGGTGATCTGGTAGAGGTCTGTGAGTAGCGCCCGTCCGCTCAGGGCAACCGGCGAAATGTCAGTTTCACTCTTCATTTAGTGTTATACTTACACTAACTAACGTGAATTGGCAAGCCCTTTGTATCAACGCAGAAAGTGTTCTGCCAGGATGGCGGCGAATTGCTTAGGCGTCCAACCAACCGAATCGGACACCTGCCCGTCACCCACCTCAACAATCCGATGCTGACCGTCAGTCCGTCGGACCACATCTACCGAGTAAAAACGGCTCCGAAGACGCTTGGCGCATTCATGAACAATTGGCGGCATGTCATCTGATGCTGCGTGTGCCACTCCGTCCAGAACGAAATAGCGGCGCTCGGTGTCGGGCAAAAAACTCTCCACGCGCCTAACGCAGAAACCGCCCTCAATCACGCCGCGGAATCGCTGCATGTCTGCGACCACGGCGGAAACCTGCTCCGGTTTCGATATACGAGAGCCGACCGATGTCTTGAGCGATTTGACGTAGTCCTTGATGAAATACTCTGGCCACGCCAGCGCACGCAATTCCGTTTCCAGATCGCAATCGGACGGAAAGACGCGCGTTTCGGGAGTCAGGTCGAAAATCAGAGGATACCAGTTTGGCAAATGATGGCTCGCCAGGTAGTCCTCCGCCGATATGACCGGTCTCGCTCCAGCTTGAACAAGGAATGAAACCAGCGATCCATACTCCGCGGCGGACAGCATCCATCCTCGATACAGCACACCGATTGTGCTTGGTACCGGTGGAACTGGGCGGAACTCTCCAGCTTGCAAACTTTCCATCGAAAAAAGGGAAACCTCGAAACCGGCAGCGCGGACAGCATCCAGCTCAGCCGCGATCTGTTCGTCCGGTTGTCTGGGTCGCAACGGATTGTTTGGCTAGAGCAGATGCATCATGCTTTATCGTTGCCCTGCAAAATAGTTCTCAAATGCCTGAGCCTTGGAATGAATCGCTGTTGTATGGCACCAATCTATAAAGCGGAGTTGGTAGCGTTCGGTCAAAGTCGCGAGACCAGCGCTGATCGCAGCCGTTTGATCGGGTTCAGGCAAACCTGAGACGCAGAGGCGGACGACTTTTGCATTGGAGTCGACG
>QHOP01000429.1:13413-14817 GCA_003219345.1 Verrucomicrobiota bacterium | reverse complement strand
ATCACCATCCCCAGTGATCGAATTAACTTTGTCCGGTTTTCACTCGGGCGGAGACTTTAGGCTAAAATCGATGCCAACGCCGAACATGAACGATTGGGAACTACTCCAGGCATACGCGCAGGATCATGCGGAGCGCGCGTTCGACCTGTTGGTCGAGCGTTACCTCGACCTTGTCTATTCCGCAGCGGTGCGCCAGGTGCGCGACACTCACCTGGCTGAAGAGGTTTGCCAGGCGGTATTCGTCATTCTCGCCCGAAAGGCGGGGAGGCTTCCACGAGCCGTCGTGCTCCCCGGATGGTTGTTTCGCACGACTCGGTTTGTAGCAGCCCGGGCGGTGCGAACCGAGGAGCGACGGCGTGGACATGAACGGGAGGCAGCCGAAATGCAAATGAACAGTGGATCGGAACCAAAATGGAACGAGGTCGAATCCTTGCTGGACGAAGCGATAACGGTTTTGCCGCAGAAGGATCGCGACGCCGTCCTGCTCCGCTACTTTCAGCGCCGGAGCCTGCGGGAGGTAGGGAAGGAACTGGGAACCAGCGAAGACGGCGCGAGGAAGCGGGTGGATCGAGCCGTCGGGAAATTGCGCGGGTTCTTCGCCGGCAAAGGGCTGACGTTGTCAACGGCATTCCTGGTCGGCGGCCTGTCGGATAAAGCCTTGCAGGCGGCGCCGAGCGGTCTGGCCGCGGCGGTGCGCGGCGCGTGTCACTCAAGCAGCGCGGCATTGCCGGCGTCGGCGCTGGCGCTCGCGACCGGAGCGCTGAAAGATATGTTTTGGGTGAAACTCAGGGTCGTTCTGGGAGCAGGAACACTGGCAGTAATCAGCGCGTTGGTCGCGACTGGGGTCTGGCAATCCGGCATCCACCGGAACCAGTCGCATGCGGCGAGGCAATTGGCAGCACTGCCGGCGGGTGAACAACCTCGCGCGAGCGTTTCAACCAGTGACGAGGCGCCTGGGGAATCGGCACGTGAGGCGGAGGGGCTGAAACTGCCGTTGCTCGTGGTGAGCGCGCAACGCGGGCAACCGTTGGCGGGAGCAGGGGTGATGGCGTCCTATTGGCAGCGGACCTCGGAAAATAGAGCGGACCTGAATTTCACCACGGACGAGCTCGGACACTGTGCGGTTCCCGTGTCCGACAGAGAGTTCGAAATCCTGCGTATCTGGATTTCCGCGCCGGGCCACGTTCCCAAAGTCATTGATTGGCGCAAATACGAATTTCAAGCCCAACCGGAGGAATACGTCGTCCGCCTGGAGCCAGGCGGCGTCATCGGCGGCGTGGTTAAAGATGAAGCGGATCGGCCGGTGTCGCAGGCAAAGCTCCGCGTATCCGGTGTGGGAATGGTTTCTTCGCGGCGTGAGAACATCGGCTATCGTGACGAGTCTTCCTCCGTTTTCTCCGATGA